>CAZPPU010000060.1:816-9227 GCA_964588515.1 uncultured Nitrospirota bacterium | reverse complement strand
GGTAAAAAGGGCCGAGAGGTTCAGGTTTCAGATGGAATTCGAAAGGAAAACCTAAAAAAAGGAGGTCTTATGTCGGAAATCAAAGTCGTAAGGGATTTGATGCTCGATGTCTTTGAATACCCCCACATCCCCTACTGGTTCACAATCAAGCAGGCGGTGGGGATAATCAAAAAGTCGCTTCTTTCCACGGAGAAGTGCCTTCATCCGATGGCCATTCTGGTGTTTGACGAGAAGTACAACCTCATGGGCACGGTAGCCCTTGCGGACATCCTGAGGGGGCTTGAGCCCCGGTTCCTCAAGCCGACCACCAAGGCGCAGGTGCCGGAAGAGGACGAATCAGGGCTCGCCCTCGTCTGGGACACCCTCTTTGACAAGGAATCCGCCGGGCTTGCGGAAAGGCCGATAAGCGAGGTCATGGTCCCTGCGAAGGCGTTTGTGAAGCCGGAAGACCCCGCCACAAAGGCCGCATATCTCATGCTCAGGCACAACCTCGTGCTCCTGCCCGTGCTCGAGGAGGGAAAGAAGTTCGTGGGTCTTATAAGGCTGGTGGAGATATTCGACGAACTCTCGGAAATCATTTTAAAGGCATAAGGGGGATTAAATGGATAAAAAAGAGATTAAAAAAGAAGGCCTGCCGGAGCCGCCGGCGGAAATCCTCGTTGCGGCCCCGAAGGTCGAATTAGACTGGAAAAGGATGGCCTTCATCCTGCTTGGATTAGCCCTATTTCTATGGATTTTTTTCATGCCCCAGTGGAAGGATGCAGTTGACCCCACAGGCAAGGCATTCTCGCTTTCCAAGCAGGGCAAGGGGGCAATAGCCCTGTTTTTGCTTGCAGGCGTATGGTGGGTGTTTGAGGTATTGCCGATAGGCGTAACAAGCATTGCAATCGGAGTGTTTCAGGCCATCTTTGCAATCCGCACTGCAAAGGACGCATTCAGGGACTTCATGGACCCGTCGGTTATGTTCATCTTCGGCTCCGTGGTGATAGGGCTTGCGTTTACGAAGTCCGGGCTTACAAAGCGTCTTGCATACAAGATGCTGGAGGTCGTAGGAGAAAAAACGAGCATGATACTCCTTGGCTGTCTTGTTGTAACGGCCGGCCTTGCCCATCTCATGGCTCATACTGCCGCGGCGGCAACCGTATTCCCCATACTCCTTGCCATATATGCGCTTTACGGGGAAGGGGACACGCAGAGCAATTTCGGCAAGGCCCTGTTTATCGGCATGGCTTATGCCGCAGGCGCAGGAAGCATCATCACATTTTTAGGCGCGGCCCGCGGCCCTGCGGCGGCAGGCATGTTCAAGGAATTTACAGGAAGGGATGTGGGCTTTTTCGAGCTTACAAAGTACATGTTCCTTGTCGGCTGGATAATGGTCTTTATCATATGGGGCTATTTGATGCTGTTTCTTAAGCCCGAAAAGAAGAGCATCCCCGGGCTGAGGGAGAAGGTCAAAAATCTTTCAAAGGAGCTTGGCCCGCTCACCTTCAACGAAAAATTCGTCATCGCCTCGGTAATCCTCGTGGTTATAGTCATGGGTTTGCAGTCTTTTGTGCCTGCGCTGAAGCCTCTTGACAGGTCTGCGATAATACTTATCTCAACGCTTGTGTTCTTCCTGTTTAAGGTTCTAACCGTCAAGGAGCTCGAGGACATCCCGTGGAACATCATCCTCCTCTTCAGCGGGGCAATGAGTATAGGCTTCTGCCTCTGGCAGACGGGCGCGGCGCAGTGGATGGCCGTAAACTGGCTCGTGATGTTCCAGAAGGCGCACTGGCTCGTGTTTGTCCTAAGCATAGCGACATTCGTGCTGATAATGACAAACTTCATAATGAATGTGGCGGCAATAGCCATTTCCCTTCCCGTGTCCCTGGTCATTGCAAAGTATCTGGGCGTTACCCCGGATGTCGTGTTCTATGCCTCCCTCGTTACGGCAGGCATGCCGTTTGTGCTCCTGATAGGCGCGGCCCCCAATGCCATCGCATACGAGTCAAAGCAGTTTACGACAGGAGAGTTCTTCAAACACGGGATACCGATGAGCATAATCCTCATCGTCGTCCTCGGCGTCGCGCTCTTCACCGTATGGCCCATGTTCGGCATGGATATAACGCTTCCCGCCGAGGCGACGGCGATAACGAATGCGGTGGCGAAGTAACTTAGATGGGTTTTAAACAGATACTGGAGGGGACATTCCTCGCGGTCTACACCGAGGTGGAGTTCGTCAAAAGGTCGTATGGGGCGCTCAAGGCGCACGGCTTCAACGACGAAAACGCCATAGCCGCGCTCTGCGTGTGCAGGGACGAAATCTCTCAGGGCATGAGGAGCATCGTAAAGCACATATGGGGCGAGGCCTTCGACCTTTCCTCCCTTGCCGGGATGTTCTTTGCAGGGAAGACCGGGCTTAAGGCCGCAATGCACCATGCCCCGGTGGAGGGCGGCAAAGAACGCTATGTCTTTTATTCCCTGCCCCATATAGCGATTGACAGCGACGGTGCGATGGGCATATGCAGGCGGGAGGGAAGGCCGGAGGCCTCCACGGCCTGCGGGGCGCTCCGTGCCTTTCAAATGGAATTGGAAACCGGGAAATTAAACATCTCGATGGACAACTCCGATGTCGAGCAGAGCCTCATGAGGATGCGCCTCGCAAGGGAAATCCCATACGGCCGGGTGCCCGACCTCCTTGAGCTTACAAAGACGGCGCGGGCCGCCATCCAAACCGATATCGAAGATGCGCTAAGGCAAGTCGTAGACGCCCGCAAGAGCGACTACGCCCTCTTCTCAGGCATACAGGTTCACGGCCCGGACGGAAATTACATCTGGCCCGCATCGGGTTATGCGGTGGTGGACGGAAAAAGGAAAGAGATAAGTCTTTAACAACCGGAGTGCGTTAGTATAATGTCATTCCTGCAAGCGAAGCGCGTCGGGAATCCTTCTGAAAATAAAGAAAGATTCCGGACAAGCCGGAATGACAAATACCGGAATATTAGGAACGGAGGATTACTTATGAAGGCAACGGATATGACGATACCGCAACAAGGAGGACTCAACTCATGATGACCATGGTCGCAGTCGTCTTCGTGCTCGCATACTCGTGCATAGCGGTCGAGCACTACATCAAAATCAACAAGTCCGCAATCGCGCTCATTGCCGCCGGCCTGATGTGGACGCTTTACTCCTTCGCAAGCCCCACGGGCGTCGAAGGCGTAATCCACCAGCTAACGGAAAAGATAGGCGAGACCGCGGCAATAGTATTTTTCCTGATATGCGCCATGACAATCGTCGAGGTGACCGACTCGCACGGCGGGTTCGAGGTCATCACCTCGCGCATCAAGGCCACAAAGCTGACGAGCCTGCTCTGGATAATCGGCTTCATCGCCTTCTACCTGTCTTCGATTTTGGACAACATGACCACCACCATAGTGATGGTCACACTGATGAAGCGCCTGCTTAAGGACCACAAACAGCGCCTTTTCTTTGCAGGCATTATCGTAATTGCCGCCAATGCCGGAGGCGCATGGACACCCATCGGAGATGTGACCACCACCATGCTCTGGATAGGCGGACAGATAACGACCGGCAATATCATTAAGGGCCTCTGGATTTCATCCACGATAAATTTGTTGGCGCCTCTTATCATCGCCTCCTTCTTCCTCAAGGGCAATGTCGTGCCCCCGGACAGGGTCGAAAACGGAGCTACCAACACCTCTCAGTTCGAGAAGAGCCTGATGTTCTTTATGGGCATAGGCTCCCTGCTTTTCGTTCCGGTGTTCAAGGCGATTACGCATCTGCCCCCGTACCTCGGCATTCTGCTTGCCCTGGGCGTGCTCTGGCTGACGGGTAATATACTTCACCGCAATAAGCCCGCAGAGGAAAAGGAACATCTCACCTTGTCCAAGGCCCTCAAGCGCATAGATATGGCGACGGTGGTGTTCTTTATCGGTATCCTGCTTGCCGTCGCCAGCCTTTCCGCAAACGGCATGCTCCCTAATTTAGCCAAATGGCTCGATGTCAAGCTGGGCAGTCAGTCCCTGATAGTCATTATCATCGGTCTTGCTTCGGCCGTCATAGACAACATCCCTCTGGTGGCCGCCTCCATGGGGATGTACCCGCTCTCCCAGTTCCCCACGGACTCCTTCCTTTGGGAGTTTATGGCCTATGCCGCAGGCACAGGCGGGTCTATTCTGATTATCGGCTCTGCCGCGGGCGTGGCCGCCATGGGGCTTGAGAAGATACAGTTTTTCTGGTATGCCAAACGCATCGGGCCGCTTGCCTTTATCGGGTATTTCGCCGGCATTGCGGCTTACATAGTCCAGTACAAGCTCCTTCACTGAACGCCCCCCTCCCCTAAGGGGATTGTTTGATGTAAAATATCTCTATGGGGGAGACAAGGCCGGACAGGAGCATAAACATCAAGGGACTTGTCTGTCCGCATACATTCGTGCGGGCCAAGTTAGCCGTAGAGGACATGGAAGTCGGCGAGGTCCTCGAAATACTGCTTGATTACCCGGAGGCCGCAAGGAGCATCCCCAAGTCCATGGAAGACCACGGCCAGAAGGTCCTCAAGGTCGAAAAGATAAACGAAACCGACTGGGTGCTTCTCATAAAAAAGGAAAAGGACTGATGGACTTCACCGAAGACCAACTCCAGAGGTATTCCCGGCACATCATACTGCCCGAGGTGGGCGGAAAAGGCCAGAAGAAACTCCTTAAGGCAAAGGTCTTCATAGTGGGCGCAGGCGGGCTTGGCTGTCCCGTGGGGTATTACCTTACGGCCGCAGGGGTGGGCACGATAGGCATTGTGGATAACGACGAGGTCGAGCTCAGCAACCTCCAGCGGCAGATAGCCCACAGCACAAGGACGCTCGGAAGACCCAAGGTCTTCTCGGCCAAGGAGACATACGAGGCCCTTAACCCGGATGTCCGTATCAACGCCATACATGGAAAGCTCACAAAGGACAACATAAAGGACATCTTCGGGGAATACGACATAATAGTTGACGGCTCGGACAACTTCCCGACAAGATATCTCGTAAACGACGCATGCGTAATGCTTAAGAAACCCCTCTCAAGCGGCGCAATACTCAGGTTCGAGGGGCAGGTTACGACCATCGTCCCCGGCGAGGGGCACTGCTACAGGTGCCTCTTTGAAACCCCGCCGCCGGCAGGTCTTGTGCCTTCGTGTCAGGAGGCAGGTGTCTTGGGCGTCCTGCCCGGGGTCGTGGGGTCGCTACAGGCAACAGAGGTCCTGAAACTCATATTGGGAAGGGGCGAGCTTCTTAAGAACGAGCTTCTCCTCTATGACGCCCTGAGGATGACCTTCAGGAAGGTGAAAGTCCCCAAAAACCCGGACTGCCCTGTCTGCGGCCAAAACCCGACCATAACCGAGCTTGCCGATTACGAGGCGGACTACTGCGCCCCCAATATCGCAGGGGGCCGCGCCAGTCGTGGGGGCTCGCAGCCCCTCGCAGGGGGCCGCGCCCCCAATAGACCGGAATGATTTCTCTTAATCGTGCACACATCCAAGAGATAATCAGCCATGCAAAAGAGGCATTCCCTAAGGAGGCATGCGGGATACTTGCGGGGGGGGGCAGTGGGGTCAATGACCCTTTCCTTATAGTAGAGAAGGTTTATAGGGTAAAGAACATAGACGACTCGACGGTAACCTATATGATGGACTCGAAAGAACAGTTCCGCATCATGAAGGAGATTGAGAGGAAGGGTCTCCGCATGGTCGGCATATATCATTCGCACCCCGCAAGCCCGCCGTATCCCTCGTCGAGGGACATAGCCCTTGCTTTTTATCCCGATGTCGCCTATATAATCGTAGGCCCGGGGGAGGAGCCCGAGGTCAACGCCTTCCGGATAGAGGAAGGCGCGGTAAAACGGATAGAGTTGAGAATCCTTTAAATTCTTTCCCGTTTGAAGTAAAATAATACACATTCCACAGGCGGAGGGTAAAAAGGCCATGGGCCATGTTTTGGGATTAAAATGCAGGGAATGCGGAAGGCAATACCCTAAGGAGCCCATCTATGTGTGCGAGTTCTGCTTCGGCCCCCTCGAGGTGCTCTACGACTACAAGGCCATAAAAAAGGCCCTGACAAAAAAGAAGATAGAGGCAAGGCCGCAGAACCTTTGGCGCTATAGGGAGCTTCTCCCCATAGACGGGGAGCCGCTCGTGGGGCTTGAATCCGGCTTCACGCCGCTTCTTAAGGCCGAAAACCTTGCGAGGGAATTGGGCGTAAGGGAGCTTTATATAAAAGACGACACCGTGGCACACCCCACCTTGAGCTTCAAAGACAGGGTCGTGGCCGTTGCCCTCACAAAGGCAAGGGAGTTCGGGTTCGACACGGTCGCCTGCGCTTCCACCGGAAACCTTGCCCATGCGGTCCCCGCGCACGGCGCAAGGGCCGGCTTCAAGCGGTTCATATTCATCCCGGCCACGCTCGAACAAAGCAAGATTACCGCCTCCATAGTCTATGAGCCGAACCTCATGGCCGTGGACGGCAGTTACGACGATGTAAACCGGCTCTGCTCTGAGATTGCAAACAAATACAAATGGGCCTTCGTCAATATAAACATCAGGCCGTTTTATGCCGAAGGCTCAAAGACCCACGGCTTCGAGATATTAGAGCAGTTGGGCTGGCGCGCGCCGGACAATGTCGTAATCCCCTGCGCAAGCGGCAGTCTCCTTACGAAAATCTGGAAGGGGTTCAAGGAGTTCAAAGAGCTTAAGCTCATAGGAGACCTTAAAAGCAGGCTCTTCGGCGCGCAGGCCACGGGCTGTAGTCCTATAAGCGCCGCCGTAAAGCAGGGCACCGATGTCATAAGGCCCGTAAAGCCCGATACCATTGCAAAGTCCCTTGCCATCGGAAACCCGGCGGACGGCTTTTACGCCATCCAGTGCATAAAGGAGTCGGGCGGATGGGAGGAGGATGTCCCGGACCCGGAAATCATCGAGGCGATGAAACTCCTTGCGAGGACCGAGGGCGTATTTGCGGAGACCGCAGGCGGGGTCACGCTGGCCTGCGCAAGGAAGCTCATAGAGGCGGGCAAAATAGGCCGGGACGAGACCACTGTGCTGTGCATCACGGGAAACGGGCTTAAGACGCAGGAGGCCCTGTCCGGGAAGACATCGCCAGTGCACCATATAAAACCCAAGCTTTCGTCTTTCGAAGAGGCGCTCAAGAATATAAATAAGGGGGTGGTTGGTTAATGGCCGTGAAGGTGAAGATACCTACTCCGCTTCAGAGGCTTACGGCCGGGGCGGATGAGGTCGAGGGCAAGGCGGGCTCTGTCATAGAGCTCGTTAAGGACCTCGACCGGAGATTCCCGGGGATAGGAGAGAGGATTTCCGAGGGGGGAAAAATCAGGAGGTTCGTCAATATCTATGTCAACGAAGAGGACATAAGGTTCCTCAAGGCCGAAGAGACGACCGTCAAGGACGGAGACGAAGTCTCCATAGTCCCTGCAATAGCAGGAGGCAGGCACGGCCTGCCATGTAATTACGGGGGTGTGGGGGCCTGTAGGCCCCCGCAGGAGGGTTTATGAAAAAGCGAGTGAGGCTGACTTTTCCACAGCGCCTTATCAGAGAGCCGGTATTATTCACCATGGCAAAGAAATTCGATGTGATGCCCAATATACGGCGGGCGAGGGTTACGGAGACCGTCGGGGAGATGGTGCTTGAGCTCGAAGGGACCGAGGAGAACCTCGAAAAGGGCATCCGGTCCCTCAGGGAACAGGGCGTCGAGGTGGAGCTTATCGAGGGCGATATCATCGAGTGATGCGATGCGGCGGAATCATAGAGCGCTACAGGGAATTTCTGCCCGTAAGCGACAAGACGCCGGTAGTTTCCTTAAACGAAGGCGCAACGCCCCTTACAAAAGCGGTCAACATCGGGGGCGTCCTTCCGGGCATAGAGGTTTATTTCAAGTTCGAAGGGGCAAACCCCACGGGCTCGTTCAAAGACCGGGGCATGGCGCTTGCAATCTCAAAGGCCATCGAGTCGGGCTCGAAGGCCGTGATGTGCGCCTCCACCGGCAACACCTCGGCCTCGGCGGCCGCTTATGCGGCAAGGGCCGGAGTAAAGTGCATCGTGCTCATACCCGAAGGGAAAATCGCCCTCGGAAAATTGGTCCAGGCCCTCATCCACGGCGCGCATGTCCTACAGGTGGACGGCAATTTCGACGAGGCCCTCTCGCTCGTTAAGGCCGTCGTAGAGAAATACCCCATAACGCTTGTGAACTCCATAAACCCCTTCAGGATAGAAGGGCAAAAGACCGCGGCCTTCGAGGTCTCCGACGCCATGGGCCGCGCCCCGAAATACCATGCCCTTCCCGTGGGCAACGCCGGGAACATAACCGCATACTGGAAGGGATATAAGGAATATAAAGAAAAAGGTAGGATAACCTCCCTGCC
>CAZPPU010000060.1:0-806 GCA_964588515.1 uncultured Nitrospirota bacterium | reverse complement strand
CCTCCCGGCCCCGGATGTGGGGGTTTCAGGCCGCAGGGGCCGCACCCCTTGTCCTTGGAAAGCCCGTTTCAAGGCCCGAGACCATAGCCACCGCCATAAGGATAGGGAATCCGGCAAGCTGGCAGGGCGCAATTGCGGCAAGGGACGAATCCGGCGGAAAAATAGATGCCGTCACCGACGAAGAAATCCTTCAGGCATACAGGCTTGTGGCCTCCACAGAGGGCATATTCTGCGAGCCCGCAAGCGCGGCCTCCCTTGCAGGCGTTATGAAACTCTACAGGGAAGGTTATCTTAAGCCCGGCGACGAGGTCGTCTGCACCCTCACCGGACATGGCCTCAAGGACCCGGATACGGTCTTTAAGGTGACCGAAAAGCCCGTAAAGATAAAGGCCTCGCTCCCTGCGGTCGAACGCATACTCGAAAAGGTCCTATGAAGTATATCCTCATTGTGGGCGACGGGATGGCGGACAGGCCCCTATCGGAGCTTGACGGCAAGACCCCTCTTCAAAAGGCATTCACCCCGAATATGGATAAGATGGCCCGCGAGGGGATTATCGGCACGGTGAGGACTGTTCCAAAGAGCTTGCACCCGGGCTCGGATGTGGCAAATATGAGCATCTTAGGCTATAACCCACATGAGGCCTATACCGGCAGGGCCCCGCTTGAGGCCGCAAGCATAGGGGTGAGCCTCGGCCCCGCGGATGCGGCCTACAGGTGCAATCTCGTCACACCGAGGTCCGACCAGCAAAGGATAAAGGCACCTATGCCAGACTACAGCGCCGCGCACATAACGACCGGCGCGGCAC
>CAZPPU010000059.1:6309-9517 GCA_964588515.1 uncultured Nitrospirota bacterium | reverse complement strand
TTCTTCGTCCTTCTTTCGTGCAAGGACGGTATTCGACACGGCCTCGGACTTCGCCTCCTTCCGTCTGAGGTCGTATTCCTTTCTGAGGTCCGGGCTGGAGAGCGTGGTGTATGCATTCGTTATATACGAGAAGATTGTATGGAGCTTGCCTTTCATGTCATCGGGCATGTAGAAGTGCCTGTCCGGGTGGAACTCTTTTGCGGCCTTGTAGAAGGCCCTTTTTACCTCTTCTTTTGCGGCGGTCTCCTTCAGTTTCAGGATGCCGTAATACCCCAACGCCTCGTACCTTGCGAACATATCGTCTACCTTCTCGACGACCTCCTTCGGGACGGCCGCCTCGGGCTCGCCGATTACTTCTTCGGGGGAGATGTCCATAAGGTCATTTCCCATTTCGGCGTCTATGATTCTCGTGCAAAGCAAGGCGTATACGGCCCTTAGGGTCTCGAACCTCCCGTGCGGGCTCATGGAGACGATTTCTTTTATAGTCCTTTTGCCGTCTACCGATGAGACGATGAATTTATCCGTCTCGTCCAGCCTAATATCCTGAAAGAGGTCTATGGGGTGCGGGGAGAAGTGTAAAGCGCAATCGAGCGGCGGCATATGCCGGCTTATATGCTCTTCGTCGCCGATGGACTTTATCCCCCTTTCTATGAGGGTTGCCGCAGAGAGCCTGAGCGTTATCACCTCTTGGGTGGGCAGGGGGCCTTCCTTGAATTCAAAGAGGCCGTCCTTCAGCCTGAAAAGCGAAAGTATTATGGTCTCCGCCTGCCGCATTACCAAAAGGGGTAGCTCATGGGGCTTGAGATAGCCCGACTCCACAAGGACGGCGCCCTGCCTTTTGCCCGTCTTTCTTACGGCCTCGAGGGATTCGCCGAACTGCTTTTGGGTGATTTTGCCTTCCCCGAGGAGTATAGAGCCGAGATGGTCTTCTTCCTGATTGGAGGTGGAAAATATCATGTCCCCGTTTTTTATATAAACCCTCTTTACGGCGCTGCCGCTTTTTATTTCGAGTATGCCCGTCTTTTCGGTCCTCTGAAGCCCGATGAGGATGTCCGGGAGGCCGTAGTCCCTGAGACTGCCTTTCATTTTCACGGGGGTCTGGATTCCGACCTTCATGCCCCTGTCCGTCTGCTTCGTCCACATGACCATGCCGTTTGACTCTATGGGGGGACTGCTTGCGGAGATGTCTACAAAGTCGCTCTTCGATATGGGCGGGTGGTCCTCGATGATGGCGCCGATGCCGGACGGGGAATAATCGAGAAGCCTTGCGGAGAATTCCTTTCCCTCAAGGAGGAGGCGGAAGTCCGAGCCGGTCTTATACCGCCTGAACCGCCTGTTTTCTTTACCCGTTCCCCCCTGCCGGCCGGATGTCCCCATCCGGCTATTTTAACGGGTTCGATGACGGAGGTCAAATTTAAATTTCTCGATTGAGCTTGTTGACATCCCATGCCTTCTTCTGTAAGATTATGGCATGGAGAAGAGCACCCTAAAAAGGAGCGCGGCCGCCGAGATTAGGGAAAAGCTCAGGCTCCTCAATATCCTCGTCTCCTTCGTGGTATTCATCCTCCTTTTCGTAATACTCAGGTATCTTAAGGGGCCGGTCAGCGAATTCCTGAAGTTCCTGCCCGATATGTCCATGCTCGTGGTGATACTCATAGTGATGGCGCTTGCGGCCTTTGGGCTTTATCTTTCAAGGGTGCTCTCCACACAAGTCGTAAAAAGGATAGAAGACTACAGCGCAAGGCTCGACGATGTGCTCAACATAACGAGGGACATAAGGGCCGAGACATACGGCGATATACTCCTTGACAGGATAATGGATTGCTCCCTTTCGGTTACGAGGTCCGATGCCGGCTCCATACTCCTCGTGGACGGCGACAGCCTCGTCTTTAAGACGGTAAAGGGCGCCAAGGCGCCCGACCTCCTCGGAAAGGCCGTCCCCAAGGACACGGGCATCGGCGGATGGGTGCTCAGGGAAAGCAGGCCCGTCATTATAGGAGATGTGAAAAAAGACGCCCGGTACAACGACAACATAGACAAGCTCACCGGTTATCAGACGAACTCCATGCTCTGCGTGCCCCTGAACACCCGGTCCTCCCCCATAGGCGTCATCGAGCTGCTGAACAAACATGAAGGCGAATACGATGACAGGGATATCGAAATCATAAGCTACCTTGCCGACCATGCCGCAATATCCATCGAAAGGGCGACCTTCTACGACGACCAGAGGAACTACGAAATCCACCTGACGGACATAATGCTCGATGTAATAGACCGCTTCGTCCCGGAAAAGCAGGGGCACTCAAAGAGGGTCGCAAAGTATGCAAACATCATGGCGAAGGCCCTCGGAATGCCCGAGGCAAAGAAAAGGAGGCTCTACTTCGCCTGTCTTCTCCACGACATAGGGTTTTTGAAACTGCCGGCCCAGAGGTTTGAAAAAGCCATATACATGAAGCACCCGGAGGTCGGCTTCGAGATGCTCGGCCCGATAAACTTTTACAAGGACATTGCGCCCTTCATCCGCTACCACCACGAGCGGTGGGACGGCTTCGGGTACCCCGACGGCCTGTCGGGCGATGCCGTGCCGCTTGAATCGAGGATTATAGCCATAGCCGAGGCCTTCGATGCGATGGTGAGCGATGTCTCCTATAAGATTACCGTGGGATTCGACAACGCCGTGAAAGAGCTCCTGAGAAACAGGGGGGGGCAGTTCGACCCCGAGCTCGTAACGCTCTTTGCCAGAGAGGTCAAGTCCCCTATGGACTGAGGAACCGCTCCTCTATCTTCGTTGAAAAGTCCCCGCCCCGCCAGTCAAACGGGTCGAAGACCTCATCCCTATCGAGAGGGGCATTAAGTCCTCATTTCAGGATTTTCAGCCATCAAAGCAGATAATCCAAGAGGGTTGCGGCAAAGACCGTCAGGCTTATGTAGCCGTTCATATTGAAAAAGGCGACATCGAGCTTGCCGAGGTCGTGGGGCTTCAAGAGGGCGTGTTCGTAGATAAAGAGTCCGCCCGCTATTATCAGGCCGAGCCCGTAAAAGAACCCCAGGCCGAAGACCATTCCCGTAAGAAGGAGGAAATCCCACGAAAGCAGGTGGAAAAACCGGGAAATCCAAAGCGAGCGTCCTACGCCGAAGCGGGCGGGGACGATGTAGAGGCCGTGGGTCCTGTCGAACTCCCTGTCCTGAAGGGCGCCGAGCATATCGC
>CAZPPU010000059.1:0-6299 GCA_964588515.1 uncultured Nitrospirota bacterium | reverse complement strand
CGGCAATCCATGCCCCAAGCGGCGCGGCCGCTATTGCAACCCCTAAGACGAGGTGCGAGGCCCATGTGAGCCTCTTTGTATAGGAATAAAGCACTGCTACGGCTATTGCCACCGGCGAAAGCAGGAGACAGAGCGGGTTGAGCATATAGGCGGAAAAAACCAAGACCGCAAATGAAGCAATGGAAAACAATAAGGCAGACCTCACGCTTATTCTGCCGGCAGGAAGTTCCCTTTCCGCCGTCCTCGGGTTCAGGGCATCGAGCCTTCTGTCGGCCACCCGGTTGAAGCCCATAGCTCCGGACCTTGCGCCGACCATCGCCACGGCTATCCAGAAGACCTTACTGGGCGGCGGAATCCCCCCTGCCGCTATCAAGGCCGAGGTGAATGCAAAAGGCAGGGCGAAAATCGAATGGGAGAACTTTATCATCCTGAGATATGCCGTAATCCTTTCGGTTATGGCAGTCGGCTTCATGACCCTTTGGCCGGGGGCACCGCCCCCTTGCGTGGGGGCTCGTAGCCCCTGGCAGGGGGCACTGTCCCCCCCGTAATCTCCACTAACTTGTCTTTCGAAGAGGCCCCCTGGATAATCTTTATATCCCGTTTCTTTGCGCCGAAAGTCTTTGAAAGAAGCCCTATGAGCTCTTCGTTTGCCTTTCCGTCAACGGGCGGAGATGTGAGCTTGACCTTGAGCTTGTCTCCCACGACCCCGACGATGCCGCTTTTAGAGGACCTCGGTTCGACCCTGACCTTGACTATCACTACCGGCTCCGCCCCTCGATGAGCGCCGTGTCGGCCATGTGCCGCATCCCTCGAGGCCTGAAACCCGGCCCAGAGTTTCCTAAGTTCCTTTGCGTCATCGGCTATTTTCATTTTCCTGCTCAAGCAATGGAAGCGTTTCGGGCGAGGGCAGTCCTTCTACATCCTTCAGCTTCTTTTCTATTGTCCGCGATTTCTTTGCGGCATCTTCGAGCGTATTGCTTGCCGTCTGGAGCTGTTTCTGGGTCTTTTCGAGGATTTCGCCGAACCTGCCGAATTCGGTCTTGACCGCTCCAAGAAGCGTCCATACTTCGCTTGAACGCTTTTCGATGGCCAGCGTCCTAAAGCCCATCTGAAGGCTGTTTAAAAATGCCGCCGTGGTCGAAGGCCCTGCGATGATTATCTTAAAGTCCCTCTGCAGGGCTTCTATCAGGGGAGTCCTCCTTACGACCTCGGCGTAAAGTCCCTCAAACGGCAGAAACATTACCCCGAAATCCGTCGTATGCGGGGGGTCTATATACTTGTCTCTTATATCTTTTGCGAATTTTTTTATGTTCCCTTCAAGAAGTTTTGCGGCGTCTTCGACCGCCGCATGGTCTCCATGTTCGTAAGCGGCAATGAGCGCATCGTAATGCTCGCGCGGGAATTTGGCATCCATGGGCAAAAAGACAAACCCTCCGGAACCATCCTTACCGGGGATTTTAACTGCAAACTCCACATGCTCCCTGCTTCCCTTTTTTGTAATTACATTCCGAGCATACTGCTCGGGCGTCAGTATCTGCTCCAAGATATTCCCCAATTGAAGCTCTCCGAGCACTCCCCTCGTCTTTACATTCGACAGCACCTTTTTCAAATCGCCCACCCCGACGGCAAGGCTCTGCATCTCTCCGAGCCCCTTGTGCACCAACTCGAGCCTGTCGCTTACGAGCTTAAACGATTCCCCGAGTCTCCGCTCAAGCGTGGCATGGAGCTTTTCGTCAACGGTCTGTCTCATCTGCTCCAATTTCTGCTCGTTGTTCGCCTGTATCCTGTCAAGCCTGCCCTCGACGGTCTCCCTCATCCTTTCGAGCTTTTGCTCGTTGGTTTGCGTCAAGGTGGTTAGTTGTCGGGTAAATGTTTCAAGCTGGTTTTTCTGCAAGCCGGCGATGTTCGTCATCTGGTTGAGGAGGGAGTCGTTATTTGATTTTAAGGTACTGCCGATTTCTTTTCTGCTTTGCGATATCTCGTCTTTCAGGGTCCTTTCCGTCCGCTCATGGTTTTTCTCAAGAGATGCAAACCGGCCCCGCATGAGCGCATAGAAGGTTCCGCCCACTACAAACACAACAAGGCCCGCCAGAAGATACGCCCACCCGCTCATGCACTATCATCACATAAACCGGCGGGGTCTTTCAAGGAGGGCTAAGGCTCTATTCTATCTCCTTCCAGTTGAATGTCGAGAAGTTGTATGTCGTCGTGGACTTCGGCATGCCCATCGCCTGCGCCGCCTCGCTCAGGCCCTTCACTTGATAGACGCCCGTAATGCCCGAGGCAAGGTTAAACTTGTTGCTTACCATGGCGCCGACGACGCTGGGATTGTTTGCCGTGGTGTTTATCATGCCCGTGGCGAAAAAGGCCCCCATAACGGACTCGGGCTGTCCTATCGTAAACTCAAGGTCGCCTTCGACGGTAAGGCCGAGCAGATGGTCTTTTACGAACTTTTTGCCGTCTGCAGTGTCGGTAAGGAGTTCGCTCTTGACGACGGTTTTATTCGTAGAATAAAGTATGCCCTTGCCTGTATATTTGATAGGGGTATTGGCCTTGCCGATTACGGAGTCGCAAGCCGGCATTTGGACCCTCCCTTCTATATGGATGCTCGCGGCGGGCGAGTTCCACATGAAACACCCGTTTGCGTCGATGCACGCGCCGCAAGGAAATGTGGGGTTCTCGTAACCTCTGCAGAACGAAGGCGTAACCCCCGGTTCCAACTTACAGACTCCCGCTCCCCCAAGATCATCCGGCTGGATATCCACGGACATCTTCGTGATGTATTCCCTGTAGTCCTCGCAGGTGATGCCGGCTTGGGCGCAGGTTTGACCCAACAGGTTTTTCTGCTCCGCATAAGCATCGTCCATCGAAGGCATCGCCACTTTGTCGCCGAGGTCGTAGCCGGCGGGCATGTTGACCGTGGCTGCATTGCCCATCCGTGCGCATACCTTATAGCTTGCAGAATCTCTGCAGTTGCCGCCGCCTTCTACTTCTATATTAAGTTTGGAGTTTATTCCGTCAAGGTCCGCCTTGTAGTAAGGACCGCCCGGCTCGAACTGTACAACCCGGGTCCCGTCGGCCAAAGTGCCTTTTATAGCGGGGTCGTTCCATGTAGGACTTATATTCCCGCTTCCGGCAACAGTGGTATTGACATTCTTGACCCGCATCACGGCCTCGAGCGAGTAAACAGGCTGACCGTTAAAGGTGCCCACTGTCGGTATAGCCGACATGTCCAACCGGTCGAGCACGCCGGCAGACATTCCCTTATACCCGTTGAGTATCTCCGCATTGCCTTTCATGGTCCAATCATTTACCTGTCCCGTGCCTAAGACATGGACCGAGCCCGATACCTTGATATCGCCTTGAATCGCGGCCGTGGCCGAGCCCGCGCCCGCGAAGATGGCATTGTTCCATGCATCTATGTTTTCAATCACAAGGTAAAGCTCTATCACCTTCCGCGCGCCCGTCGGGTGCAGGGAATAGCTCCTCACCTTGACCTTCCCTCTGTCGAGGTCCGCCGAGCTTCTGGCCAAGAGCACCCGGTATAAGCCTCCCCCGGGGCCGTTTACTATCTGCACACCGTAGAGGTCGTCCGTCTGTCCGGAAGAGCCGGAGAGGTCTGCGCCCCCGAAGGGGTCTCCCCAGCTCGGGTCGCTCAGGTTGGTAAAGTGGGTAAGGGACCGGTCATATTCAACGCTGTTGGTTATTATCTTCATGGATGTGCCGTTCCATGTCCCGTCACTCTTGAACTCGTTCATGAGGTCAACAATCGCCATTTCTATGCCCGCATCGGCAAGGTGCAGGGCTTGTGCGGCAAACCTCTCGTTCCCGGCCATCTGGATGTCGAGCGTGGCGACCGTTACCGCGGATATCCCCATTATCGTGAGGGCCAAAAGTATGACGAGCGCCGTAACGAGCGCCATGCCGGATTCGCCGCCTAAACCGTATTTCCGTCTTTTCTTCATTACTTTCACCGTCTCTTTACATTACTCACGGACTGCTCAGCTGAATCGTGAAGGCGCCTGTGCTTTCAGAGGCGCACCCCGAACTCGCCGAAGACCATGTATTCGCCTCTATTATGTATGTCCCGGCGCCGAGGGCAATGGAGTTTATCTTCGCATCCAGCGAAGCGCCGGAGTCGTTGTCCTCGGCGATTAAGGCGTAATTGCTGTCCCTGAGGACGACCTGCGGGTCGTTTATCGGGTTTCCTTTCTTGAGGTCTATCGTTACCGTAGTCGGCACATTCAGAGTAAATGTGTAGTATTTCGCAAAGTAGCTGTCCCCGCACTTAAGCGAGTTGCATGCGGTTGTAATACTGCTGTTGATGCTCTGGCCCACGGATATGGGGCTTACGCATGCGGCCGCAAAGTCCTTGAGCGAAACAGTGGAGTTTCCGGTTACTCCGGAACTGAATGTCGTGGCATCGAGCCTGTAATTGCCTGCGGCAAGGGGGTTGGTTACGCGCTGTATGCGTGAGTTGAGGCCTGAGCCGCCGTCATCGTTGGATTCAATCAGGGTTCCACTGTCGTTAAGGAGGTAGATGTATGCGTCAAAGCCTGCCGTATGGTCTATGAGCAACCTTGTGGTACCGGAAAGGGTGAAGTCGTAGTAGTTTGCGTAATAGCTGTCCCCACGGCTTATGGATTCGCAGGCGTTGGTGATTGTGCCTGCAAGACTGCCCTCCACCGATATGCTGGTTACACAGCCGAGGGGCAGTTCGGCATAACAGCCTTCATTGACTACATCGTTGCCGGTCGTGGTGCATGAGAGGGGGTCGGGCCCTATTACGGTTATCTTCCCTGTAGAGTTATGTATAGGGGCTACCTTGAGACCCACGGCATCGAAGGTATCGGGCAGGACATCGGCGCTTCCCTCTCCAACATATACAAAGCCCCTGTTGTTATACGATGTGGAATTGATTATGTACCTTCCGGTGTCTCCGTCTTCCATAACGGCAACGGAGTCCTCATCCGCCCCGCCTGTCGCGCAGACGCGGGCGTTCACACCGGCGGCCGCTGTGCCGTCCCCTGCATCGGCAGGCACATTGGCGATTATGCGGAAGGAGTGGATGCCCTCCGGGTAGCCTATAGCATAGCCCCCGAAGTCCGGCGGGAGGGAGCTTATGGTTGCGCCTGCGGAATTCACAATCTTAAGCTCCCTGCACCCCGTCAGGTAGATTGTCCTTGACTGGGCGTCCAATGCGTCGTTTGAGTCCGTATATTCGGCCCTCAGGTCCCCGCCCTTGTCCACCTGAACGACCCCGGAGGCCGCAGACCTCTTTATGTCTTTGCTTCCTCTGAAGACCCCTGTATTGGCGCCCGTCTCGGTGAGCGTGACAACGGTCGTGTTTATGACCCCCCCTGCATTGCCGCTTCTCAGAGTCAGGCTTACGGAGTTTGTTACGCTTGTGTTTTGATTCTCGTCACAGTCCGTAACCTCGTAGTAAATAGTCCCGGTCGTCTCCGAAGGCACCTTCTGGGGCACGGGATAGCTTCCGGCCACGGTGTTATACAGGCTGTTCGTATAGTAAACGATATTGCCGAGGGAGGTTACGGCTCGAATTATGTTGGCGTTGTTGTCGCCGTAGTATGAGTCATCGACATACAGCCGTCCCGAAAAGTCTGTCGAACCGGTCGGCGCGCCGTATCTGACCCGGGCCTTTGCCTTCACCTTGAGCCTGTCGCCCACCAGCGGGCTTGTCCCTGTAGCGGGGTTTTTGCCTAAGATGTTTGCCTCGGCAAACCCGCCTGATGAATAGACAATCTTCGAAGAGCCTGCGCCTTCGTAACCTGCATTGTAGCTTACGCCGTTGTCGAGGTTCTCCACCTCGAATGTGTATTCCGCATCCACCCCGCTCCAATACGAGCACCCCCACTGGTGGGGCGTATACAATGCCGTCCTGATCCTTGCGGCAGAAGTCGGACATCCCGCCTTAAGCTCCCTGTCGGCCGGGTCGAGGATGTCCACAACCGGGGTGTTCATCGGACACTGGGTGAGCGTAAGCCCTGCCGAAAGCGGGTCGGTCGTGGGGTGGTCTACGGTGAGGGTGTCGCTTCCGCCGTCGCCGCACTGAGAAGGCGTGGTATAAGTCATCGTATATTCCCCACTGCCGACTTCGCTCACGGCCATCGACCCCTTTGCAGGGGCCGAGTTCGTAAGACTCGATTGCTGTCCTGCTATCGGGTTTTGGCAGGCATCCTTGAGGTAGAAGTTAAGACCTGTGGGCGAGTCCGGGCATTCGTCGTCCGTAATGCTCGATGCGGCTTTCCATGATAACGCTGAAGGGATGTGCGGGCTTA
>CAZPPU010000058.1:4762-9781 GCA_964588515.1 uncultured Nitrospirota bacterium | reverse complement strand
GATGGCCGCAACGAGCCTTTCTCCGCCGAAGAGTATCGAGTCCCGGCAGTCGAGGCCCACGACATTTCCGAAGAGGACATTGCCATCGCGGTCCCTTTCGAGCACCTCATCGAGCGCGGACCAACTACCTATGTCCGACCACTTGAAGTCCCCGGTCACGACGGCCAACTTTTTGGTCTTTTCCATCACGCCGTAGTCTATGGACTCCTCTTTTATCGTCCGGTATGTCTTTTTTAGGGATTCCTCTTCGTTTGCCGTATTAAGCATGGGGGCTATCTCCGAAAACTGTCTGTAAAGCAGGGGCATGAGCTTTTTTGCCTCCTGAAGCATGTCCACCGCCCGGAAAAGGAACATCCCGCTGTTCCAGTAATACCCGCCGTCCTTCATGAAGGACTTTGCGGTCTTCAGGTCGGGCTTTTCGACAAACCGTTCCGCCTTGTAGACCCCTTCCTTGAGCCTCCTGCCCGTCTTTATATAGCCGTAGCCGGTTTCGGGTCTTGCGGGCTTGATCCCGAATGTCACGAGCGAGCCGCCTTCGGCAACCGGTATTGCCCTGTCGATAGCGGCCTTGAAGAGTTCCATGTCTCCGATATGGTGGTCCGAGGGCAGGACGAGCATGAGGGCGTCCTTGGATTTCTTATATAGTTTCATGGCGGCAAGGACCACTGCCGGCGCGGTGTTTTTGCCCTCGGGCTCTATGACGCACTGCACATCGCCTAAGGCCTCCTTCGCCTGCCACTCAACGAGGTTCTTCTGCCCCTTCGTCGTCACTATCAATATGTTTGAATGCCTTACTTTCCCTTCGAGCCTGTGGATGGTGTCCTGAAGCAGCGTCCTTTCGCCTACGAGCCGGAGGAACTGCTTCGGGAATGCCTCCCTCGAAAGGGGCCAGAACCTTGTGCCCTTGCCGCCGGCTATGATAGCCGCATAGAGGTTCTTTTTCATGTCCCGGCTCATGCCTTTATTTCCTCCACCCTGCATACGATACCGATTTCAGATGAAAGAGCCTCCTTATAATGTTCATGAGCTCCCTGAGCCTCAGTTTCCATGGAAGGAATGCGGCCTCCCTTACTATCTTCTTGGACATCTTCGAGTAGCCGCCGAACCTCTCATTGAATATGACGGGTATTTCCCTTGTATCGAGGCCCGCTCTACTCAGGTAGTAGGCCATCTGTATCTGGAAGGAATACCCCTCGGATGCGATTGCATCCAAGTTTATGGTCTCAAGCGCCCTCCTTGAAAAGGCCCTGAAGCCGCTCGTGAGGTCCGTGAACCGAAGGCCTAAGAGTTTCGAGGCGTAGAGGTTTCCGAACCTCGAAAGGAGCAGTCTCTTGAAGTCCCAGCCGACCACATTAATCTTCCCGTGCATGTACCTTGAGCCTATTACGAGGTCCGCGCCCTTTTCCATCTCGTCCATGAACCTCGGGAGGTCCATGGCGTTGTGGGAGAGGTCCGAATCCATCTCTATAAGGCGCTCGTAGCCACGCTTGAGTCCCCACTTAAACCCGGCTATATAGGCCGTGCCGAGGCCCAACTTTGCAGGCCTCTCTATGAGGTTGACCTTTTCTTCCTTATCGGCCCAGTGGCTTGCTATTTCCTTTGTGCCGTCGGTGGAGTTGTCGTCTATTATGAGAATGTCGAAGACCTCCTGGGCGAGTATCTTGATTATTACGACCGGCAGGCTCTCCTTTTCGTTGTAAGTCGGCAGTATTACGAGGGTTTTTTCCATTTCGCCTATATTAACAGATAAAGCCTCAGAAAATCTGTGGGGGCCTGCAGGCCCCCACACCCCCGTAATAGTGTTCCCTTCCCACTTTCAGGCGGTCAAGACTCCCTCGGCCCTCTTGAAGGCAAGCCTTTCGCCCGAAAGGTCTACCTCTACGGTGTCCCCTTCGGCGAATGAGCCCTCAAGGAGCTTCAGGGCGAGGGGGTTTAGGATTTCCCTCTGGATTGCCCTCTTAAGCGGCCTTGCGCCGTATACCGGGTCGTAACCCACATCGGACAGGTATTCCTTTGCGGCCTCCGTAAGGGCGATGTCGAGGCCCTTTTGGATGAGGTATTTCTTCATCCTCCTTACCTGTATCTCCACTATTTCTTTTGAAAGGGGGTTGAAGATTATCGTCTCGTCTACCCTGTTTAGGAACTCCGGCTTGAAGAACGCCTTGAGGTCCTCCATGACCCTGTTCTTGAGGGCCTGTTCGTTTCCGACGGCCCAGTGGACAGGCCTCTTTGCCCTCTCCGTTAGAAGCTCCTGTATGTGCGTGGAGCCTATGTTGGATGTCATGATTAAGACCGTGTTACGGAAGTCTACGGTCCTTCCGTGGCCGTCCGTGAGCCTTCCGTCATCCAATATCTGAAGGAGAAGGTTGAAGACCTCCGGGTGGGCCTTCTCGACCTCGTCAAATAGGAGTGTGGAGTAGGGCTTGCGCCTTACGGCCTCCGTGAGCTGGCCGCCCTCTTCGTATCCGACATATCCCGGGGGCGCGCCTACGAGCCTCGAGACCGTGTGTCTTTCCTGATACTCGGACATATCTATCCTGACCATGGCGTTTTCGTCGTCGAAGAGGAACTCGGCAAGGGCCCGTGCAAGCTCGGTCTTTCCGACGCCCGTGGGCCCTAAGAATATGAACGAGCCTATGGGCCTGTTGGGGTCCTGTATGCCTACCCTTGCCCGCCTTACGGCGTTTGCCACGGCCCCTACTGCCTCGTCCTGCCCGACGACCCTCATCCTGAGCCTATCGTCCGTCTTAGGGAGGTTTTGTGCCTCGGTCTCGGGCATCCGGGGAACTGGGATGCCCGTCCATTTGGAGACGACCTCGGCGATTTCCTCCTCGGAGACCTCTTCCTTGAGCATCCTCCTATGCTTTTGCCTCTCGGAGAGTTTTTTATTTTCTTCATCGAGGGTCTTCCGGAGGCTGAGGAGCACGCCGTAACGGAGTTCCGCGGCCTTTGCGAGGTCCCCGTCCCGCTCTGCGTGTTCGGATTGGATTCTCGTTTTTTCCATCTGTTCTTTTATGTCCCGTATCTTTGAGATTATCTCTTTTTCGCTCAGCCACTGGGCGCTCAGTTCGTCCCTTTTGGCCTTTTGCTCGGCCATCTCCCGCTTTATTTTTTCGAGCCTTTCGCCGGCCTCGCGCGAGTCGTCCTTCTGGAGGGCCTGTTTTTCTATCTCATGCTGTCGGAGTTTCCGCTCTATCTCGTCGAGCTCAACCGGCAGGCTGTCTATCTCCATCCTGATTTTAGATGCGGCCTCGTCTATGAGGTCTATGGCCTTGTCCGGAAGGAACCTGTCGGTGATATACCTGCCTGAGAGCGCGGCGGCCGCAATGAGTGCGGAGTCCTTAATCCTCACGCCGTGGTGGACTTCGTAACGTTCCTTCAGTCCCCTCAGGATGGATATTGTGTCTTCCAAAGACGGCTCTTTTACGAGCACGGGCTGGAACCTCCGCTCAAGCGCGGCATCCTTCTCTATGTATTTCCTGTACTCGGAGATGGTTGTCGCCCCTATGCACCGGAGTTCCCCTCTTGCCAATGCGGGCTTGAGCATGTTGGATGCGTCTATTGCGCCTTCGGCCGCGCCCGCGCCCACGAGGGTGTGGAGCTCGTCTATGAATAGGACGACCTTGCCTTCGGCCTCCTCTATCTCCTTCAGGACGGCCTTCAGCCGCTCTTCAAACTCCCCGCGGAACTTCGTTCCGGCGACGAGCGCGCCCATGTCGAGCTGTATGACCTTTTTGCCTTTCAGGGTCTCGGGCACATCGCCCTGTATGACCCTCTGGGCGAGGCCCTCCACGATGGCGGTCTTCCCGACGCCCGGGTCGCCTATCAGGACCGGGTTGTTTTTCGTCCTTCTTGAGAGGACCTGTATCAGGCGCCTTATCTCATCGTCCCTGCCTATGACCGGGTCGAGCTTGCCTCGGCGGGCGAGCTCCGTGCGGTCCTTGCTGTAGCGGGCGAGGGCCTGATATTTTTCTTCCGGGTTCTGGTCAGAGACCCTGTGGGCGCCCCTTATTTCGCGCATCGCCGAAAGGAGCTTATCCGGGGTTACTCCTCCGCGTTTGAGCGCCCCGGAGGCAGGCCCGCCTTCGTTTATTATGGCGAGCATGAAATGCTCTACGCTCACATATTCGTCCGTGAGGTGTTCGGCCTCGGTCTGCGCATTTTCAAAGACATCCTTCATCCGGGCCGATATGTAAATCTGCCCGAACGGCGTTGCCCCCGAGACCTTCGGGAACCTTTCCATCTCTTTTTGAAGCTCCGCCTTTATTCCCTTGAGGTCGCCGCCGGCCCTCCTTATCATCTCTATGGGAAGCCCCTCGGTTTCAAGGAGCGCAGAGAGCAGGTGTTCGGGCTGAACCTCCTGGTTGCCTTTCCTTTCGGCAAGCCTCTGTGCCTCCTGAAGGGCCTCCTGGCTTTTTACGGTCAATCTATCGAACCTCATTAGTCCTCCTCAAGCATCATCCTTCTGATTTTCTCCTCGAAGTCCTCTCTTATGTCCTCCTCAAGCAGGCGCATCATCTCGGACATCTCCCTCTGGAGGAACTCGAGCTTGTGCCTCATCCTCAGGATTATGTCCACGCCCGAGCGGTTGACACCGAGTTCCCTCGTGAGCCTGAGTATCATGGCCAGCCTTTCGACATCTTCCTCGGAGTAAAGCCTCTGCCTCTTCGTCCGCCGGGGGATGACAAGCCCTTCCCTTTCGTAGAGCCTCAGGGTCTGGGGATGCACATGGAGCATCCGGGCAACGACGCTTATCATGTAGAGGGGTTCGGACTTGTCTCTCACCGCTTTATCATCCCTTTTCTCGGAGTTTCCTTGTATGACGCCTCTATTTCTTTTATCGCCCCGAGGGCCTTATCCGTGAGGTCCCGCGGCACCGCCACCTCTATATCCACGAAGAGGTTGCCCCTCTGGCCCGTCCTCGGCGAGGGCATGCCCTTGCCCTTGAGCCTGAAGCGCTGACCGCTCTGCGTGCCCTTGGGGATGGTCATAAAGGCGGAGCCGTCTATCGTGGGGACC
>CAZPPU010000058.1:0-4752 GCA_964588515.1 uncultured Nitrospirota bacterium | reverse complement strand
CCAATGCGGCCTCGCCGAATGTGACGGGCAGTTTTAGGTGTAAGTCGTTTTCTTTCCTTTCGAATAAGGCATGGGGCGCAACCGATATCTGTATGTGGAGGTCTCCGGGAGGCCCGCCTTTTGCGCCTGCATTCCCCAATCCCCGGAGCTTCACCATGGAGCCTTCGTCCACGCCTGCCGGGATTTTCACATTTACGGTTTCGGTCGAAACGGTCTTTCCCGCACCCCCGCAGGCCTTGCACGACTTGAGGACCCGTCTCCCCGTGCCTCCGCAGGCAGGACAGGGCTGTGCCATCCGAAATATACCCCTTGCGGTCTCCACCCTGCCCGTGCCCCTGCACCTGTCGCAGACACGGGTCTCCTCTGCCCCGGAGCCTCCGCAGGCCGTGCAGACGGACTCCCTCGTTACCGTTATCTTCCGTGTAACGCCCGAAAACGCCTCCCCAAGGGAAATCTCAAGGTGCGTCAGAAGGTCTGCGCCCCTCAGGGGCCCCTCCCTCCTGCCTAAGATGTCCCCGAATATGTCTCCGAAGCCGAACTCGAATGCCTCCTCAAACCCCGGGGCGCCCCGCTCAAACCACGGCCCGGCCTCCTCAAACGGAGGCACCCTGCCGAACCTGTCGTAGTCTTCTTTCTTTTTAGGGTCGCCAAGGACGGCATAAGCCTCGTTTACCTCCTTGAACTTCTCCTCGGCCTCTTTGCTTGCGGGGTTGAGGTCCGGATGGTATTTCCGGGCCAACTTCCTGAATGCGCGCTTTATCTCATCGGGGCCGGCTTCCCTGCCGACCCCCAACACCTCGTAATAGTCCTTAACTGCCGCCATAATTCATATAATAATACTTAAGCCGGTTCATGTCAAGTATCTTAATTCGACACCCGGACAAACCCTTTGTGGTGATTTTAGAACGGGCTCGTTGCGTTTTGTGTTATCCTTTCAGATAATGAAGTTCAAATTCTTCGCCGTATGTCTTTTACTTTTGCCCTTGCAGGTTTTTGCCGGGGAGGCGAGGGAATATACGCTCCCAAACGGCCTGAAGGTCCTGATGGTCGAGGACCATAAGAGTCCGCTTGCGGTCTTCCAGATATGGTACAGGGCGGGCTCGAGGAACGAGCATTCGGGCAAGACCGGGTTGAGCCATCTCATGGAGCATATGGCCTTCAAGGGCACTCCGAAGTTCGGCTCGAAGGTCCTCTCAAGGACGGTCCAGCGCACCGGCGGCTCGGACAATGCATTCACTACAAAGGACTATACCGTCTATTTTCAGAAGCTCCCTTCCGGGAAAATCGGGCTTTCCATAGAGTTCGAATCCGACAGGATGCTGAACCTCCTCCTCGATGAAAAAGAATTCCTTGCCGAGAGGGCCGTGGTCATGGAAGAAAGAAGGCTCAGGTACGAGGACGACCCCCAGAGCTCCCTTTACGAGGAGGTCGTATCAGCCGCCTTCAGGGTGCACCCATACCACTTTCCTGTGATAGGGTGGATGCAGGACCTTCAAGGCATGGAAAAGGAAGACCTACTCGATTACTACGGGAAACATTATTCCCCGGACAATGCGGTGGTCATAATCGCAGGGGATATAAACCCGGATGAGCTTATAGAGGAGATAAAGGCCGGTTTCGGCGGGCTTAAGCCCGGCCTCCAAGGGAAAGCCCATGTTTCGGAAGAGCCGCCCCAGAGGGGCGAAAAGAGGGTATACCTAAAGAGAGAGGCCGAACTCCCCTATGTCGTTGTCGCTTATCATACGCCTTCAATCCCGCATGAGGACGCCTATGCCCTCGATGTCCTTTCGACCGTGCTTTCGGGCGGCAAGAGCAGTCGGCTTTATAAGTCCCTCGTATATGAAAGAAAAATAGCCCTCGATGCGTTTGCCGATTATAGCGGCCTGAGCAGTGACCCGTTTCTTTTCATCTTGGGCGGCACGCCCGCCCCGGGCAGGGACCCGGCCCTGCTTGAGCAGGCCCTTTACGAGGAGGTCGCCCGGCTTAAGGGCGCTCTCACGGATTTCGAGCTCGATAAGGCAAAAAACCAGATAGAGGCGTCATTCATAATGGGACAGGACTCGGTCTTCTATCAGGCGCAACTCCTTGGGATGTTCGAGATGACCGGGGGCTGGAGGCTCAGGGACAGCTATATCGAAAATATAAGAAAGGTCTCGGCAGGGGACATCCAGAGGGTCATAAATAAATATTTCGGAGAGGAAAACCGGACAGTCGGGGTCCTTGTGCCGGAGAAGAAATGACGAATAAAAAACTCCTTTCAGCCGTATTTGTGCTTTTTATCTGGGTTTGCCTTTGCGTCCCGGCCCATGCCCTCGATGTAAAGAGGCGGGCACTTCCAAACGGCCTGATGGTGCAGGTAGTCGAAAGGCACAACATCCCGGTGGTAACGGTCTCGCTCCTTATAAAGGCCGGACAACCCGATGAGCCGCCCGAGAAGGCCGGGCTTTCAAACCTCACTGCCCGACTGCTTACCTCCGGCACAAAAACGAGGACGGCAATAAAGATAAGCGAGGAGGCGGAATTCATAGGCGCATCCTTGGGGGCGTCCGCAGGAGCGGACTTCATCACCGTGAGCCTCACGGTCCTCAAAAAAGATATCCTCACGGGGTTTGAGCTTTTAGGCGATATACTCCTTAACCCGGTATTCCCGGAAGAGGAGATAAAACGGGAAAGGGACCTGATTATCGGCTCGTTGAGGCAAAGCGAAGAAGACCCCTCTTTTCTTGCAGGGCGGGCCTTCAAAAAAGAGGTCTACGGCGAACACCCTTACGGGAGGCTCGTTTCCGGCTCGGTCGAGACCCTAAGCCGCATCGGAAGGCAGGACCTCGTCAAATTCCACGGGGACTTCTTCAGGCCCAATAATGCGATACTCACCGTGGCCGGAGACATCAACGAAGAGGAACTCACCGGTCTTATAAAGAGGTTCATGGACACATGGCAAAGAAAGGACATACCGCAAAGAAGGCCCGTCCCGGTTCAGCCGAAGGCAAAGAGGCTCGTAAAGATAGACAAGGACCTTACACAGGCAAACATACTCCTCGGGCATTTAGGCGTTCAGAGGGACAACCCGGACTACTACGCCCTTCAGGTGATGAACTACATTTTAGGCGGCGGCGGGTTTTCCTCACGGCTCATGGACACCGTAAGGGACAGGATGGGCCTTGCATACGATGTGCATAGTTTTTTTGCGCCTCAGAAAGGCCCGGGCGTCTTTCAGGTCGGCGCGCAGACGAAAAACGAATCCGCAAACACGGTGATTGCGGAAATCATCAAGGAGATAAAAAGGATACGGGAGGAAACCGTAACCGAAGATGAACTCGATGACGCAAAGTCGTATCTTAAGGGGAGTTTCGCCCTGAGGCTCGATACGATGGCCCGGATAGCGGAGTTCTTGGGGCTTGTCGAGTTCTACGGCCTCCCTGCGGACTACATGGAGAAATATGCGGGCTATATAGATGCCGTCTCGGTCGAGGATGTAAGGCGGGTCGCGGAGAAATACCTTGACACGGAGAACTACGTGCTCGCCGTCGTAGCGGAACAGAAAAAGGCGGATGTGCAAGGCCGGTAAACCCATTAGTCGGCGCAGGGGAATGTTGACTTTAGTTGCGGTTTTAGATATTTTAAAGCTATGGCGGCAAAGCTCGGACAACTCCTCATAAATTCCAATATCATCACCGAGGAACAGCTGAAGCAGGCCCTCGCCATCCAGAAAAGAGAGGGCGGAAGGCTCGGCACGAACCTCGTAAAGTTGGGCTATGTGAGCGAGGAAAAACTCGTCACATTCCTCAGCAAGCAGTTCGGCGTGCCCGCTATAAACCTCTCCCAGTACAAGACGGACCCGGCGGTCCTTAAACTCGTCCCCCACGATATGGCCAGAAAATACATGATAATGCCGGTGGCCCGCGTAGGCGCAACCCTCACCATCGCGATGACCGACCCCTCTAATGTCTTTGCCATAGACGATGTGAAGTTCATGACCGGATACAATGTCGAGGTGGCCGTCACGAGCGAGTCCGCAATGCTCGGCGCCATAGGAGAGCACTACGGAGGGAAAGGCGCGGTGGTGGCGACCTCCGCGGCAAAGCCCGCAGGGGCGAGCGCCGAGGAGACGGCACAGATACTTTCGGCCAAGGACTACACGCTTTCGGACGAGGAGATGGAGGCCGGAGGCGGCATCGGCATGGGGGATGAAGGCCCGGTGGTGGATGTGGAGGAGTTCGACAGGGTCGTCGGCACGGCACTCGAGGGCGTGGAGGCCATAGAAGAGAAGGAAGACGCCGAGGTGGTAAAAGAGGTAGAGGCCCCCATCGTCAAGCTCGTAAACGGCATACTCGTAAACGCCATAAAGGCCGGGGCAAGCGACATTCATATAGAGCCCTACGAGACATCCCTCAGGGTCCGCTACAGGGTGGACGGGGTCATGTACACGGTCATGAACCTTCCGACGAAGATAAAGAGCGCCCTGACTTCGAGGCTCAAGATAATGTCGAAGTTAGACATCGCCGAAAGGAGGCTCCCTCAGGACGGAAGGATAAAGCTCAAATTGGGCAAAAAACGGGAGATAGACTTCCGTGTCTCCACCCTGCCTTGCCTTTTCGGGGAAAAAACCGTCCTGAGGATACTCGACAAGTCCAACCTCCAGGTGGACCTCCTTAAGTTGGGCTTCGAGGAGAAAGCCCTTCAGGACTTCATGACCGCGCTCGATAAACCCTACGGAATGATTTTGGTCACCGGGCCCACGGGCTCCGGAAA
>CAZPPU010000057.1:2087-9821 GCA_964588515.1 uncultured Nitrospirota bacterium | reverse complement strand
CGTGCCGGACATGCAAAAGAGGGAAAGGCGCAGTGCCCGAAAACCCGGAGACGGCCTCCGCGGTCTCCGGCCCGGAGCCGTCATCCGCAACTTCGTCCTCATCGGGGAACCTCTCCTGAAGGGAAAGCCCCTCAAGCGCCCTTAGGAGGCGCACGGGGTCGTTATATGTCGTTACTATGACGGATGCCTTCAATATCTTGCCCCCTCTAATATCTCCCGCCGGTAAGCACCGCGCTTATCGAGCCGACCGCAATGTCCGTCTTCAACTTTACGGGAATCTTGCGGCTGTCGTCGGTAAGCCATATGAAGATATCCCCCTTCCTGAAGAATATCCCCTCGGACTGCATTACCGGCTGAATCACAATGGTATTGAATTTCCCGGCAGGCGTCTTTACGGTCTCCTTCCTCAGGACCCTGACCTCGACGCTCCAGACCTTTTTGCTGTCAAACACAGGCACATAAACAGCCCTGCCCACTACGAGGTCCATCCGGCGCACACTGTAGAATGCCGAAAGCGGGTCGAATATCCCGGCGGGCAGTGCAAACTCCCGTCTCTCGCCGCTCAGGTGGTCTATGTACAGGGTCTTCTTGGCGAAGACCACCTCCCTGTCCCTTCTGAACTTGCCTTCTTTAAGGCGTATGCGGTAGTTAAGGGAAACGAGCGAGCCGTCCTTGCATATGCTCTCGATGAGGTCCACGACCGGATAAATAGCGGAAATCCACTTTGCAGACAAGGCGGTGGAGGTGATTTTCACCTTGTCTTTGCCTTCGCCCTTGGCCTCGAGCGCGGCCGTGCCCGCGCTTATCCCAAGCCACCTGAGCTCGTATTCCAACCTTTCGGGCAGGCTAAACGCCCACGCCGAGCCGGAGATGAGCAAAATGCCGACTATGCCTGAGGTTATCTTTTTCAGTCCTAAGCTCCTCAAAGCGGCAGGCGGGCCTTCGGGTTGAGGTCAAGCCCGGCGATGTCCCCGGCCCTGAAGCGATGATACCCGGCATAGGCTATCATTGCCGCATTGTCCGCACAAAGGGCCGGAGACGGGATGAAAAGCTCCACACCCCTTTCCTCCGCCATCTCCCTCATCCTCCGCCTAAGCTCGCTGTTTGAGGCCACCCCGCCTGAGACCGCAAGCCTCTTTATCCTCTGTTTTTTAACAGCCCATTCGGTCTTTCTCACAAGGACATCCACGACCGCGGACTGAAAGGATGCGGCTATGTCCGGCATAAGCATCTCAAGCTCCTTAGGGGTGATGTCCTTGAGGGCGAGCTTTACCGCGGTCTTAAGCCCGCTGAAACTGAAATCCAATGTCCCGGGCAGGTATGCCCTCGGAAACCTAATCGCAGTAGGGTTGCCCCTCCCCGATAGGGCATCTATGGCCGGGCCGCCCGGATACCCGAGGCCAAGGAGCTTGGAGACCTTGTCGAAGGCCTCGCCTGCGGCATCGTCCCTTGTCCTTCCGAGTTCGATGTATTTCAAAAACCCCTCGACCCTGTAAAGGCATGTATGCCCGCCCGAGGCGACGAGCGCTAAAAAGGGGGCAGTGCCCCCCCCCATCTCAAGGAATACAGAAAGTATGTGTCCTTCGATGTGGTTGACCGCAACGAGGGGTATGCCTTTGGAATAAGACACGGCCTTTGCAAAAGAGCATCCGACAAGGAGAGAACCGATGAGGCCCGGGCCCGCACACACGCTTATGGCGGAAAGCCCCTCAAGTCCCCTGCCGTTTAACGCCCTGTCCACGACCTGCCATATGGCCTCTATATGCCTTCTTGAGGCAAGCTCAGGGACTATGCCGCCGTATGCGCCGTGGAGCTCGCTCTGGCTTGAGACTATGTTCGTTAGAAGCTCGACCTTGCCGTCCGATATCTCAAGTAGCGAGGCGGAGGTATCGTCGCACGAGGTGTCTATCCCCAGGATGAGCATCCTATCTGAGTCTCTTCCTTACGAGCGCCTTTGCCTCCCCGTCGGTCGAGAGCCTGAGGAAGGCCTGATAGTGGGCCCTTGCCTTGACCGGCCTTTCTTGGGATTCAAGCAGAAGGGCGTAATTCAGATGGGCCTCGGCATAGTCGGGGTTCAACGAAAGGGCTTTCTTGTACATGGCCTCTGCCCTATCCTTTTGGCCTTCGGCCTCCATGACGACCGCAAGGTTGTTCATCGCAACATGGTAATCCGGCAGGAGCTCGATGGCCTTTTCGTATTCGGAAACGGCCTCTTTCAGCCTGCCCTGCCCTTTGAGGGAAAGACCGAGATGGTTATGAAGGGTGGGGTTTTCAGGCTCCGTCTCGAGGACCTCCCTGAGGAGTTTTTCCGCGCTTGCGTATTGCTTCGAGGCAATGTCCCTTGCCGCCTCTTCAAGAAGAGCCCCTGCGGACTTTGCCTGAGCGGGCACTGCCCGCGCCGATATGACTTTCGCCTTCCCGGCCTGAGGCTTGAGGGCCGGGTAGATATATACGGCAAAGACCACCGCAAGCGCCGCAACCGATAAAGCCGCAACCCATAGCCCGATGTCCCTTCCGCGGCGGCTGAACACCCATACCCGGGCCTTCGTTTCCTTTTCCCTTGCGTCTTCGGCCCTTTTAAGCGCCCTGTGGATTATGCTCATAGCCTCTTAGAGGATATCATAGAGAAATTCAATGAGGCAACTCAATGGTACTTGAGTGTCAGCATCTTATCGGACTCGACATATTCTATGGCCCGCGCTATATCGTCTCTTTTGCCGGTGAGGAGGATGATATCGCCCTTGTGGAAGGTGAAATCCGGGGACGGGTTCTGATGGACTTCCTGCCCCCTCTTTACTGCCAAGACGGTTGCGCCCGTCTTGGCCCTCAGGTGAAGCTCCCTGATGGAATGGCCGGCAAGGTGTGAGTCCTCCTTTACGAGATAGGTCTCGGTCTCCATGCCGCTTAGAATATCCCGCCTTTCCTCGATGTGCCTTTTCGGGAGACCGACGGTCCTCAGCATCATGTAGCCGTCTTTTCTTATGTTCTCTATGTGCCCGCCGATTACATTTATGGGGAGGCGGTAGTGGTGAAGCACCCGCGAGAATATCTCCACCGAGGTCTCGAACTCCTCGGGTATGACCTCGTCCGCCCCTAATTTGCGCAGTTCCTCCATCTCGGAAAGGTATCTCGTCCGGACGATTATATGGATGCCGGGGTTTTCATTCCGGGCAAGCGCAACGATGCGCCTGGTGGATATGGGGTCGGAGATTGCGACCACAAGCGCCCGGGCGTCCTTTATGCCGAGCCTTTCGAGGACGAATTCGCTTGAGCCGTCGCCGTAATATATGGCCTCGCCTTTTTTCCTTTCGGCCCTTACGGTCTCGCTGTTTAAGTCCAAGCCCACATAGGGTATGCCGGCGTCTTTAAGCACGCTCGCAAGGTTCCTGCCGTTCAGGCCGAAGCCCACGATGACGACATGGCCGGTGCGCTTCTCGGGCGGCGCCTCCCGCCTTAGCCTGCCGAGCCGCTTAAGCGGCCTTTTTGAGGCGGCCCATGCGGCTATGTCCGGCGCGGCCCAGAGCATGAGGGGCGTTAAGAGCATCGTGAGGACCGAAGCGGAAAGGAATATCTGGTATGCCTCGCCGGAAAGAAGCCCGACTGCCCTGCCCGCAGAGGCAAGGACGAACGAGAACTCCCCGACCTGCGCAAGCCCTATGCCCGCATGTAAAGCGGCCTTAAGCGGGGTGCCGGCGACAAGGAGCGCGGCGGTCGTCGTAACGGTCTTGACTACGGCTATGGCGGCTACCAAAGCGACGACTGCCGGGAAATTGACCAGCATGTATCCGACATCCACGAGCATCCCCACGGATATGAAAAACATGCTCAGGAACCCGCCCTTAAGCGGCAACATCTCGGATGTCGCCTGATATGCATACTCGGACCTCGATATTATAATGCCCGCAAGGAACGCCCAGAGGGCAAGCGAAAGACCGAGCCTCGATGTAAAAAGCGCTATCCCAAGACAGAGGAATATTATAGTGACGGTGAAAAGCTCCCTGCTCCTTGTGCGGACTACCTCCCTCAAAAGCCTCGGGACCGCCCACCATGCGCCGACCAGTGCGGCCGTCAGGATAACCGCCATCCTGCCGGCCTTTCCTGCCGCGGCCTGCAAATCAGGGGCCGTGCCGGACAAGACCGGCGTAAGTAGCATGAGGGGCACGACACAGATGTCCTGAAATATGAGCACCCCGAGCATCATCCTGCCCTGAGGCGTGTCCAACTCCCCTTTCTCAAGCAGTATCGTCAGCACTATGGCCGTACTGCTTAAGGCAAGGAGGAACCCGGCAAATGCCGCCCGGTTAAGCCCGCCCGCAAACGGGTAGGCGATAACGGTGGAGAGCATTATTGCAAGGGCCACCTGAATCCCTCCGCCCCAGAGCACGGCCCTCCGCATCATCCTCAGGTTAGCGCTTGCGAACTCTATCCCCACGGTGAAAAGGAGGAGGATTACGCCGACCTCGGCCAGCGTCTCCACATTGCGGATGTCCTCCACCACGCCAAGGCCGTGCGGGCCTATAAGGGCCCCTGCGATTATGAAGCCCGCAAGCGTCGGTATCCTGAACCTCTCAAGCAGAAGCACCGAGAGGGCCGACATCCCGAATATCAAGACCAGCGCCCTTAAGAGTTCCATTCTTTATCATTCTATAGCGAAAACCCTCCGGCGTGAAGGGGCTACGAGCCCCTCCGATATTGGGGCCACGGGCCCCTCCGATATTGGGGCTACGAGCCCCTGCGACATTGGGACTACGAGGCCGGTCTCATTACCCAGATGGCCCCGAACTCCCCCTCCTGATATGCCCTTGCAAGACCGAGCCTCAAAAGCTCCAAGAGGGCGATGAATGTCACTATCAGCTCCACCTTCCGGACATCGCCTTGGAAAAGCTCCTCGAACCGCACCGTCTCCTTGCCCTCCAACATGCCGATTATCACGGACATCTTATCCTTCAGGGTGAGGACCTCTCTGGTCAGGGCGACCAGAGAGGCGGGCGCCTTCTCAAGCATCTTCCTGAAGGCCCCGATAAGGTCAAAAAGACTCAGGTCGAAAAGCGAAAGCTCCTCTTCGGCGCCTTCCTCCCCGGCGTCCTCGAATTCCCTTGCGAATATCCCTTCCCGCTCGCCCTGTTTTTCCCTGAGGGCGAGGGCCGCCTCCTTGAACGCCTTGTATTCTATGAGCTTTTGGACGAGTTCAAGCCTCGGGTCCACGGCCTCTTCCGCCTCCGCCGCCTCCTCCACGGGTAGGAGCATCCGGGACTTTATCTGTATGAGGGTGGCCGCCGTAACGAGGAACTCCCCTGCAACCTCGAGGTTAAGCTCCTTCATAAGCTCTATGTACTCAAGATACTGCCTCGTGATGAGGGCTATGGGGATGTCGTAGATGTCTATTTTGTTTTCGTGGATGAGGTGCAGAAGGAGGTCGAAAGGCCCTTCGAAGACCGGAATCTTGATTTTATATGCCTCCTCCATTTCCGTCCGCTTATTTTATCATTTCCGATTGCAAAGGTGGCAACGAACCCGAATCCTCCCCTCCTTAGCAAGGGGGAAGCAGGGGGGTATGGGCGGAATTTAATTTGAAATAAAGGGCCGGGTTTTTTTATTATAAATAGATATGCTTCAAACGCTTCTCAGGCAGATATTCGGCTCAAAAAACGAACGGGAGCTTAAACGCCTCCTGCCCCTTGTGGAGGAGGTCAGTGCTAAGGAGCAGGCCGTGGCCGGCCTTTCGGACACCGAGCTCCGCGGAAAGACCGATGAGTTCAGAAAGAGGCTTGAGGCGGGCGAGACCCTCGACGACCTTCTGCCCGAGGCATTCGCCGTCGTAAGGGAGGCCTCGAGGAGGACTATCGGCCTCAGGCACTTCGATGTCCAGATATTAGGGGGCATCGTGCTCCATGAGGGCAAGATTGCGGAGATGAAGACCGGCGAGGGAAAGACCCTCGTGGCCACCCTCCCCGTGTACCTGAACGCACTTACGGGCGAAGGGGTGCATGTCGTTACGGTCAACGACTACCTCGCAAGGAGGGACGCCCGGTGGATGAGCCCGGTCTATAATTTCCTGGGGATGACCGTAGGGGTCATCGTCCACGGTCTCACGGACGAAGAAAAGCAGGCCGCCTACCGGGCCGACATCGCCTATGGAACCAACAACGAGTTCGGGTTCGACTACCTCAGGGACAATATGAAGTACGACATCTCCCATTACGCCCAGAGGCCGCTCAACTACGCCATTGTGGACGAAGTGGACAGCATCCTCATAGACGAGGCCCGCACGCCGCTTATAATATCCGGGCCATCCGAGGAATCCACGGACAAGTACTACAAGATAAACCGCATCATCCCCTTGCTCGGCAAGGGGCCCGACTACACGGTGGACGAAAAGGCAAGGACGGTCGTCCTCACGGAAGAAGGCAACATAAAGGCCGAAAAGCTCCTCGGCGTCGGGAACCTCTACGACCCCGCCAACATGGAGTTGGTGCACCATGTCCTTCAGGGCATTAAGGCGCATAACCTCTTTAAGAGGGATGTGGACTATGTGATAAAGGACGGCGAGGTCCTCATAGTGGACGAGTTCACAGGGCGGCTCATGCCCGGCAGAAGGTGGTCAGACGGCCTGCATCAGGCAGTGGAGGCAAAAGAGGGCGTAAAGATAGAAAGCGAAAACCAGACGCTTGCGACCATCACATTCCAGAACTTCTTCAGGATGTACCGGAAGCTCTCCGGGATGACCGGCACCGCGGACACCGAGGCCGCGGAGTTCGCAAAGATTTATAACCTCGATGTGGTCGTAATCCCCACACATAAGCCCATGATAAGGGCAGACCATCAGGACGCCATATATAAAAACGAGGCGGCCAAGTTCAACGCCATCCAGAGAGAAATAGAAGAGCTCCACGGGCAGGGCCGGCCCGTCCTCGTGGGCACCATCTCCATAGAGAAATCCGAGCTCCTAAGCAGGATGCTCAAGAAAAAAGGCATCCCCCATAGCGTCCTGAACGCCAAATACCACGAAAAAGAGGCGGAAATCATCGCACAGGCCGGAAGGAGCGGGGCCCTCACCATCGCAACCAACATGGCCGGAAGGGGCACGGACATCATATTAGGCGGAAACCCCGAGGGTCTCTTCAAAGAGCTCCTTGCGGGAAAAGACCAGCTCAGGGGGCGCTCGGGAAGGCAGGGGGACCCGGGTTCATCGAGGTTTTATCTCTCCTTGGAGGACGACCTGATGAGGATATTCGGCTCCGACCGGATAGCGGGCATCATGCAGAGGTTGGGCATGGAAGAGGATATCCCCATAGAAAACAGGATGGTCTCGAAGGCCGTGGAAAACGCCCAAAAGAGGGTCGAGGCCCATAACTTCGACATAAGAAAGCACCTCCTTGAATACGACGATGTCCTCAACAAGCAAAGGACGGAGATATATTCCTTCAGGCGCGAAATCCTTCAGGGCGAGGGTCTTAAAGAGAGGCTCTTTGAGATGGCCGAGGACACAGTGGAAGGGCAGTTGCCCGTCTACTGCCCGGAGGAAAAGCACGCCGAGCAGTGGGACCTTCAGGGGCTCAGGGACGCCGTCTACGGCATCTTCTCCATCCAGCCCGCATCCGACCTGCCGCCGGAAATCGGACCCTTAAGAGAGCTCCTCATGGCAGGGATAAAAGAGGCGTACGAAAAGAAGGAAAAAGAGGTCGGCCCGGAGATGATGCGCCACCTCGAAAAGATAATCCTCCTCCAGATAGT
>CAZPPU010000057.1:0-2077 GCA_964588515.1 uncultured Nitrospirota bacterium | reverse complement strand
CCAGATAGTGGATTCCAAGTGGAAAGACCACCTCCTTGCGATGGACCACCTGAGGGAAGGCATCGGGTTAAGGGGCTACGGCCAGAGGGACCCGCTTACGGAATACAAGAAAGAGGCCTTCGACATGTTTGCCGGGATGACCGAGAGCATCGCCGTGGAGTCCCTGAGCTGGCTCTGGAAAATTCAGCTTACCGCCCGTCAGGAAATAAAACGGTCTGCAAATGCGCAAAGAGTCGTGTATAATAGGGGCGAAGGGGGCGGGGAGGCCCGCGAACCCGTAAGCCGGGGCAAAAAGGTCGGCAGGAATGAGCCATGCCCCTGCGGGAGCGGCAAGAAATATAAGAAATGCTGTGGTGCCAATGCATAAGGTTTTCCTGATAGGAAAAGGCGTTCAGGGCTATAAGGCCGCGCTCGCAAAGCAGGGTTACGCCGTAGCCGGATTCGACTCCATAAGCAAGATAAAAGACAGGCTCAAAGAGGCCGACATCCTGATAGTGGACGGCCCCGGGGAAAACGCACGGGGCAAGGGGCTCAAATCCCCGGACCCCGTCCCGCAGATTGCCGTTACCCACGGCGCCCCCTCCGGGAAACACCCCGGATGGTGGCTTAAGGAGCCGTTTGCATACCATATCGAAAACCCCTCGGACAAGGCCCTCTTACAGCTTACGGCCCGCATGATAGGGGAAAGGGCAATCTACTCAAGCCGGGCCGCGCTCAAAGACGACATCGAGCGCGCAAAAAACGAGGTCTCCTTCTACGAAGAAATAAACCGGATGCTCACATCCGCCGTAGGGATAAACGAAATCTTAGTCAGAATCATGAAGCAGGTAAAGGAAGTGACGAAGGCCGAGGCATGGTCAATCCTCATGGCGGACGAAGAGACCGGGGACCTCGTGTTCGAAAAGACCGCAGGCAGGATAGGCAAAAAAATAAGGATGTTCAGGCTCAAGCCCGGCGAAGGCATAGCGGGCTGGGTTGCGAAAGAGGGCGCGCCGGCGCTCGTGCCCGATGTTGCGAAGGACAAGAGGTTTTCCCGGAAGATAGACAGAAAGACCTATTTCCACACGAAGTCCCTCATGTGCGTCCCCCTTAAAAGCAAGGACAAGCTCCTTGCGGTGCTTGAGGTCATAAACAAGACCACCGGCGGGCCATTTACCAAAGAGGACCTCGATTACCTCATGAAACTCGTCAATCAGGCCGCATTAGCCCTCGAAAGGGCCGCGCTCTACCAGAAGATGGAAGAGCTTGTAATCACCGACGACCTTACGAAGCTCTTCAACACCAGACACCTCCACAGGACCATCGAGACCGAAGTCCAGAGGAGCAACCGCTACCACACATCGCTTTCGCTCATATTCATGGATGTGGACTACTTCAAGCACATAAACGACACTTACGGGCACCTCGTGGGGAGCAAGTTCCTCGTGGAGCTTGGACAGATACTTATAAACCAGCTCCGCGCCATAGACATAGTGGCGAGGTACGGGGGGGACGAGTTCGTCATCGTCCTGCCGCAGACCTCGCCCCAGGACGCCGTCAGGATAGCGGAGAGGATAAGAAAGGCCGTGGAGCAGAATGTATTCCTGAAAAAGGACGGCTATAACCTGAAGGCGACATCGAGCTTCGGCGTGGCCTCATACCCGGAAAGCGCAAAGACCAAGGAAGACCTCCTCAGGGTCGCAGACGAGGCCATGTACAGGGTCAAGAACACGACCCGTAACGGCGTTTTCGCCATAACCTAAGATGGCCCTTTTCAACTACGCCACAAAGGAAATCACTCTCAAAGTGGTCTATTACGGCCCGGGCTTAAGCGGCAAGACCACGAACCTCCAGCACCTGCACTCATCCCTCGATGAGACTAAAAAGAGCAAGCTACTTTCGCTTTCGACCGAGGCGGACAGGACGCTGTTTTTCGACTTCCTGCCGGTGGACTTAGGGAAGATAAAGGACTTCTCGATAAGGTTTCAGCTCTATACGGTGCCCGGCCAGGTGAGGTACAACGCCACACGGAAGCTCGTGCTTAAGGGTGTTGACGGGATCGTCTTCGTTGCGGACTCCCAGAGGGAGATGAGGGAGC
>CAZPPU010000056.1:9095-9928 GCA_964588515.1 uncultured Nitrospirota bacterium | reverse complement strand
CTCTCAAGGGTCTATGTAAGGTACGAGCAGGAGCTAAGGAAGTATAATGCGCTGGATTTCGACGACCTCATCCTCTTGACCATAAGGCTCTTCGAGGAGCACCCGAAGGTCCTCGGGAGATACCGGAGCGCATTCAGGCACATCCTCGTCGATGAGTTTCAGGATACGAACTATGCGCAGTACAGGCTCCTTGGACTCCTTGCGCCCGGGCCGGGCTCAAGCATCACCGCGGTCGGCGACGACGACCAGGGGATTTACGCATTCCGGGGCTCCGACCACAACAACATCCTCAACTTCCAAAACGACTACCCGAAGGCAAAGACCGTAACGCTGAGGCAGAACTACCGCTCGACCCGGAGCATCCTCGATGCGGCCGGCAGGGTCATAGCTGCCAATATCGCAAGGCACCCCAAGGAGCTCGCGACTAACAGGGCGCAGGGGGAGAAGGTCTTCGTCTGTAAGTTCTGCGACGAGGACGAGGAATCCAAATACATCGCAAAGGCCGTAAAAGAGCTTTACCTCAAGGGCGCTTACAAGTTCAGGGACTTCGCCGTGCTTTACAGGGCGAACTTCCAGTCGAGGCCGCTTGAGGGGGCGCTGAGAGACGAAAAGATACCTTACAGGATAGTGGGCGGCATGAGCCTCTACCAGAGGAAGGAGATAAAGGATCTGCTTGCGTACTTCAGGCTTGCGGTCAACCGCTCAAACAGCGTCTGCCTCCGCCGGATAATAAACTGCCCCCCGAGGGGCATAGGCGCCTCCACGATGTCGAGGGTCGAGCAGGTCGCAAAGAAGAAATCCATAAGCCTCTTTTCCGCGATAAAGGACCTCAT
>CAZPPU010000056.1:1809-9085 GCA_964588515.1 uncultured Nitrospirota bacterium | reverse complement strand
AAGACGGACAACCTCACACCGGCCATGAAGGAAAAATCGGGCGAGTTCGTGCGCCTCATCGAGGGCGCCTCCGCCGAAAAGTTCACGACTGCCTCCGAGCTCCTCAGGCACATCTACCTGAAGACCGGGTATGAGGACTTCATAGACAAGGACAGGGCCAAAGACATCCAGGCCCTCATCGTCGCTTCGGAGGGCCTGACCGTGAGGGAGTTCGCAGACAGGATATCGCTCCTTACGGGCCTGGACGACGCAAACAGGGAAAACGCCGTAACCCTGACGACGCTCCATGCGGCTAAGGGCCTCGAATTCCCGGTAGTCTTCGTCTCGGGCGTCGAGGAGGGCGTTTTACCGTATTACAAGGCCAAGGAGCCGACCGAAATAGAGGAGGAAAGAAGGCTCCTCTATGTGGGGATGACGCGGGCGAAAGACCTCCTCTGGCTTACATCCGCAAAAAAAAGGCGGTTCTATACGAAGCTCCAGGAGCAACAGCCCTCCCGGTTCCTCAAGGACATCCCTGCCGAGTGCTGTCAGATGCTCGATAAGATTGCGGCCCGCGTAATTGAGCGGCCTCCGGAGCCGAAGGCATTCAAGCCCATATTCTACAGGGCGGGCGCGAGGGTCAGGCACCCGGTCTGGGGCGTGGGCGTCATCAGGGACAGCTACGGGGACGGCGAGGAGCAGAAGATAACCGTAAACTTCCCCAATATCGGGGTCAAGCGGCTTGCAATAAAATACGCCCAGCTCGAAAGAATATGATAGAAAAAAAACAGGTAGAGCACATAGCGAACCTCTCCCGCCTGAGGCTTACGGAAGAAGAAATCAAGACATTCGGCGGCCAGTTGGACGGCATCCTCAAATATGTGGAAAAGTTAAACGAGCTCGATACCAAAGACATAGAGCCCACATCCCATGTCATAGACCTCGTAAATGTCATGCGTGAGGACGCCCCCCGGCCCTCGCTTCCGCTTGAGGAGGCCGTCGGCAATGCGCCCGCCGAAACGGGAAACCTCTACCGGGTGCCGAGGATTATAGAGTAGATGCTCAGGTGTGTCCTCAGAGCCAAAATCCACCGGGCCACGGTTACGGAGTCCAACCTCCAATACGAGGGCAGTATCACGATAGACGCCTCGCTCCTTAAGGCCGCAGGCATAGTCCCCTACGAGCAGGTCTTGGTCAGCAACCTTAATAACGGCGAGAGGTTCGAGACATATGCCATACCGGGCAAAAAAAGAGAGGTCTGCCTCAACGGCCCGACCGCAAGAAAAGGCGTGGCAGGGGACAGGATTATAATTTTCTCATACGGCTATGTGGATGAAAAGGGCCTCAAAGCGGCCAAACCCCGGATAATCTCCCTCGACGAGAAAAACAGGATAATCAAGCCCTGATATAGCCCTCAACGAGTATGTCCTCCCCTACCCGTCTTACCTTCAAGTCCCTGAGCCTCCATGCCTCCTCAAGCCCTCTCGAGGGCCTGCCTCCCACTGCCGGGTAGGACTCCCTTCCGCCTATAATCTTCGGGGCTATGAAGAACATGACCTTATCCACAATCCCATCTTCGAGGGCATGGGCGTTAAGAGAGCTCCCCCCCTCGATAAGGACAGAGGTAACCCCCATAGAGGCAAGCCTCCGCATGAGCCGATTCAGATCGAGCTTTTCTTTAAATAGAATAGTTTTAACAGGCGGCAGGGAGGCGTTTTCTTCCCTTGTGACGATTATGGTCTCAGGCGGGGTACTGAGGATTCTGGCGTCCCGGGGGGTCTGAAAATCAGGGTCTATGACGACCCGAATCGGTTGTCTTCCGCCCTTTATCCGCGCGGTAAGTTCCGGGTCGTCGGCCTTGACCGTGCCTATTGCCGTGAGGACGGCATCCACACGGCTTCTTAAGCGGTGAACAAGGAGTCTTGCCTTCTCCCCGGTAATCCATTTCGACCGGCCTTCGGGCGTTGCAATCTTCCCGTCGAGTGTCATTGCGACCTTCAATATGACGAAGGGCCTGCCTGTGGTTATGTATTTTACATAGACCTCGTTAAGGGTTTTCGCCTCGCCCGCAAGAGCGCCCACCTCCACATCTATTCCTGCGGCCCTAAGCCCGGCCACACCCCTGCCGGAGACCTTGGGGTTGGGGTCAAGCATCGAAACGAAGACCTTCTTTATGCCTGCCTTTATGATGGCCTTTGTGCACGGAGGGGTTCTTTTTCCGGTATGACAGCAGGGCTCGAGGCTCACATAGAGGGTTGAGCCCTTTCCTGCCTTACCTGCTTTTTGGAGCGCAAGGGCCTCGGCATGCGGCATCCCTGCCCTTCTGTGGTAGTCCTCGGCGATTATCTTCCCCGACTTGACTATGACCGCGCCCACGGCAGGGTTCGGGCTTGTCCTTCCGAGACCCCGCTTTGCGAGGGCAATCGCCCGCTTCATATAGAAGACATCGTCCATAGGACTTTAAGATAACACAAAACCGGCGCGCCCGTGAGGGGCAGAAAGCCGCAAGTCAAGTTGACAACACCCCTCTTAAAGCGGTATATTTTAATTAGGATGTTCGAGAAATTTACGGAAAAAGGCAGGAAGATAATCGTATATGCAAAAGAAGAGGCGGAAAGGCGCCAGAACGATTATTTAGGCACCGAACACCTCCTCCTTGCGGTCCTCAGGGAAGAAGAAGCGCTCCCTGCGGCCATCCTTAAAAAGATGGGCATCTCCATGGACGAACTACGCATGGAAGTCGAAAGGAACCTCCCGACCGGCAGTAACATCATCACATTCGGCGACATACCTTTTACCCCGAGGGCCAAGAAGGTCCTTGAGCTTGCCATCGAAGAGGCTCGGCTCCTCGGGCACAACTATATAGGCTGTGAGCACCTCCTCCTCGGCCTCGTAAGGGAGGACGAGGGCATAGCAGGCAAAATCCTGCGGAGCTTCGGCGCAAACCTCTTAGGCGCAAGACAGCTCGCCATAAACCTCTCGCTTAAGTCCTACGCACAGGTGAAGGAGAAGAAGAGCCTCACGCCCGCACTCGATGAGTTCGGAAGGGACCTCACCCTGCTTGCGCGGGAAGGCAAGCTCGACCCGGTCATCGGAAGGGAAAGCGAGATAGAGCGCATAATGCAGATATTGGGCAGGAGGATAAAGAACAACCCTGCCATCGTCGGCGAGGCCGGGGTCGGAAAGACCGCGCTCGTCGAGGGGCTTGCGCAGAAGATAGTCGCAGGGGATGTGCCGGAAAACCTCCTCGGAAAGCGCATCGTATCTCTGGACCTCGGCTCCCTCATAGCGGGCACGAAGTACAGGGGGCAGTTCGAGGAGAGGCTCAAGGTCGTGATGCGGGAAATCGTGCAGTGCGACAACATGATGCTCTTCATAGACGAGTTCCACACCCTGATAGGCGCAGGCGCGGCCGAGGGCTCGGTGGATGCATCGAGCATGCTTAAGCCCGCGCTCTCCCGGGGCGAGATTCAGTGCATCGGCACAACCACGCCAAACGAATACAGAAAATATGTCGAGAAGGATGCCGCGCTCGAACGCAGGTTCCAGCCCGTATACCTTCAGCCGCCCACTGCCGACGAGACAGTCGGAATCCTTACCGGCCTAAGGAGCAAATACGAACTCCACCACAAGGTGAAATACACCGAGGCCGCCCTCGCCCATGCCGCAACCCTCTCGGACAGGTACATCTCCGACAGGTCCCTGCCGGACAAGGCCGTGGATGTCATCGACGAGACCGGCTCCCGGATAAAGCTCAAAAGGCACATACCGCCGGCGGAGATAAAAGAGCTCGAGGACGAGATCGGCAGGCTTTCCAAGGAGAAAAACCTCTATGTGAAGCTCCACGACATCGAAAAGGCCGTCTCCGCACGGAGCGAGGAGGAAAAAACACGGAGGCTCTGCGAACAGCTCCGCAAGCAGTGGAAAAACAACCTCAACAAGGAGATACCGGTCGTAACCGAGGACGATATCTCCTACACGGTCTCCAAGATGACCGGCATCCCGCTTTACAAACTCGAAGAGACGGACTCCGATAAGCTCCTCAGGATGGAGCAGGAGCTCCATAAAAGGATAGTCGCTCAGGAGGAGGCCCTTAAGGCCGTCTCCAAGGCCATCAGGCGATCGAGGGCGGGACTCAAAGGCAGGAAAAAACCCATCGGCTCGTTCTTCTTCTTAGGCCCCACGGGCGTGGGCAAGACCGAGCTTGCAAAGGCCCTTGCCGAGTTCCTCTTCAACGACGAAAGCGCCCTCATAAAGATAGACATGTCCGAGTACATGGAGAAGTTCAATGTCTCCAAGCTCACGGGCGCGCCCCCCGGCTATGTGGGCTACGAAGAGGGCGGCCAGCTTACGGAAAAAATAAGAAAACGGCCCTACTCCGTCCTCTTGTTCGACGAGATAGAAAAGGCCCATCCCGATATCTTCAACATACTCCTTCAGGTGCTCGACGAGGGCGTCCTCACGGACAACTTCGGCAGGAAGGTGGACTTCAAAAACTGCGTAATCATCATGACATCCAACCTTGGCGCAAGGATAATCGAAAAGGCAACGCCTTTGGGGTTCCAGAGGACCTCGGACGAGGACATATACCTTCAGATAAAGGACAATGTCCTTAACGAGCTTAAAAAGACCTTCAACCCGGAGTTCCTGAACAGGGTGGACGAGACCGTCGTCTTCCACCCGCTCACGAAGGAGCAACTGCACTCCATCATAGACCTCCTCATCTCGGAGACGAACAAGCTCCTCCTTGAGCAGGACATAGTCGTAGAGGTCTCAGACGAAGTCAAGGAATGGATTATCGAGAAGTATTACCAGCCGACATACGGCGCAAGACCGATGAGGAGGGCCGTGCAGAAGGTCATAGAAGACCCGCTCTCCGAGGAAATACTGAGAGGCAGGTTCAAGGGCCCCTCAAAGGTCATGGTCGTGCTCGAAAACGGCTCCCCCGCATTCGTCGAGGCCGAAACGCCCGTGCTTACGGGCGTCAATTAGAACCCGCCTTATGCCGGCCGCCTCATGCCGATAATGCCGCGATGAAGAGGCCGAGTGCCTAAACTGAAGGGAAAGGCGATAGCCATTGCGGCTATTGCGGTAGCCGCCGCATTCGTTTCGTTAGTTCTCTTTTACCCGGAAAAAGGCGCCCGTATAAAGCGGGCCTCGGTGGGCGTCTCTGCGCCGGATTTCGAGCTTAAGGACATCGGCGGAAACGCATGGAGACTCTCATCGGCCTCGGGCACGCCGGCGCTCGTCAATTTCTGGGCCACATGGTGCGTCTCCTGCAGGCAGGAGATGCCCTCTTTGCAGAGGCTCTTTGAAAAGACAAAGACGATGCGCATCGTAACGGTCCTCTACAGGGACGACCCGCGGAATGCCGCCGACTTCATGAAGCAGAACGGCTACACAATGCCCGTCCTCATAGACATGGACGGCTCGGTCTCCAATGCATACGGGCTAACCGGCGTACCGGAGACATTCCTCATAGATAAAAAAGGCATCCTCAGGGAAAAACTCATAGGGCCGGTCGAGTTCGACTCGCCGGAGGCCATAGATTTCTTTAATACGCTCGCAAGTGAGTAAGTCCCTCGCAAGGGACATCCTGAAAACAATACTCAAAGTCCCTACCTGAATACGCTTATAAATGCCTTAAGCAGGGCGGGGTCGTAGAGCGTTCCGGCGCCCTGATACATTAACCTGAGGGCGTCTTCCGTTGCGTGTGCCTTTTTGCCGTTGACTCTTCCCGAGACGAGGTTGTCGAACTCGTCCGTTATATTAACGATGCGGCTGAAGATGTGGAGCTTCCTGCCCGGCGATGTCTTCGGATAGCCGGAGAGGTCGAGCCTCATATGGTGCTCGAAGGATACGAGCATGTGGGGGACCGAAGATTCCCCGAGGCCCATGACCCCGAGGAGCCGTTTTACGCCCTCCGACGGATGCCTCCTCAACTGCTCGGTCTCTTCGGGCGTGAATGCCGGGGCCTTCTTGAGGACCTCCTCGGGCACCGCGACCTTACCTATATCGTGGAGGAATGCGGACATCGCAAGCCTGCTCAGGGCAAGCCTGCCAAACCCTATCTTTTTGCCTAACGAAACGGAAAAGATGGTCACATTGACCGGATGGTAGTGATAGTAAAACTCCGCACTGCGGAAAGTCGTGAAGCCCAATACATAGCTTTCGTCTTTCAGGACACAGTCCACTATAAGCTGAAGCGCCCTTTTGGCCTTCTTAAGTGTAGGGGTCTCGCCGGCCCTCAATGAGCCGTCAATCTCTTGCATGGCGGCGACGGCCTTCAGATACGCCTGTTTTGCGACCGCATGGGTATCCCTCATGTCTATGCCCGTCTGCTGTAAGTGTATGGGGCCTCCGATTGTGATGCCCTTTTTTAGTTTGCTTTCGAGTGCGGACTGAACCGCCGTGGCCTCGGCCCCGCCTCTTATGGCAAAGGCCAGGTATATGAGGTCGTCTATCTGGACGGGGGCCTTGAGGTTAAGCTCGCCTATGGACTTTTTGCTCAGGGTCTCGTCGAGGAAGGAGAAGTTTTCGACATCGAGCATCCCGGGCCTTATCTTCGTTTCGTCTATATAGAAAATCCCGCCGACAAGCAGGATTACAAGCTCGCCCTTTTCAAGCAGAAAGGGCTCCATGTCTGCGGCCAGCTTCCTTGCGGCGTTTAAGACGGTCTCGTTCATCGAATCGTACATTCCGGTCAGCCTGACCAGCTTGCTCATGCCCGATATCAGGGACCTGCCCAGCTCAACTATCTGTTTTTGCTCCACTGCCGCACTCCTTAAGCGCCCTGATGCAGGCCTCCCTGAGAAGGGGTTTTTTGGAGTCCGCCTCCTTTTGGAGGAGGCCCCGCGCCTCCGGCATTCCTAAACAGCCGAGGGCGTATGCCGCACAGGCCCTCACCTCCGTAACCTCGGCCTTCTCTATGAGCCCCTTTTTCTTGAATAGCTCGGCAAGCAGGGGGAACGCCCTTTCGCCTCCGGAAAGGGCCAGCGCCTCGAGCAGTTCCTTCTTCTCCGAAAATGTCTTTTTCCTAATCTCCTCCCTCGATGCGCCCTCTTTGAGCCTGATGAAGACATCCTGGTCCTTGAACCGCTTAAGGGCCCTGAGAGCCCCAACCCTGACCGTGGGATCGGGGTCTTCGAGCAATGTGAAAAACGCCCCTTTCGTCTCAGGCGACTGGATGCCTTCGAGCGCCCTGACCGCCTCCTTCCTGACCCGAGCATCGGGATGTTTCAACACCTTTTCAAGAGGTTTTACAGTAGAGGTCTCCTTCATCATGCCTAAAATCATC
>CAZPPU010000056.1:0-1799 GCA_964588515.1 uncultured Nitrospirota bacterium | reverse complement strand
TATGTTCCTGACGAGGAACCATCTCTGGTCGAGCAGGGCCTCCGAAAAGACCCCGATATCCTGCCTGCCTATGTTTATAAGGATATCGCAGAGGAACCTCCTTTGCTTCCTATCCTGCAACTCCCCTAAAAGCTCTATCATCCGGGGTATGACGGCCCTGCTTAAAAGCAATATGTAACGGCTTACATCCTTTATATCGAACCTGCCGCCGAAGAGCCTCCGCAGGTTTTCGATATTGCCGGCCCGGTTTATGACATCGAGGATTGCCTTTCGCTTATCCGGCTCCGAAACCGCCTTCCCCACCTCCCTGAGGCTCCTCAGAATCTGCATTACGTTTTGGATATCGCCCCTTTCAAGCAGGGCGTACATGGCCCTGGCGGTATTGTCCGCAAGCGCGGAAAACTCCGTGATGTCCCGTTCCGACCGAAGGAGCTCAAGGAGAAGGCCGACCGCCGAAAGATATGACGACTTCTCCTCGACATCGAAGAGTTCCTCCTTGAGGGCCATCTCCTCGTCGCCCGTCAGGGGCTCGGTCTTGAGCCCGAGGGCCACGGGCTTTACCGTGACATCGGAGTACGATGCGCCGTAGGGGCCTTCTTCCACTTCTTCGGAGGAGATAAGGAATTCCTCGGGTATGAAGTTGCCCCCGGCAAGCTCCGGCGCCACTGTGTAGCCGATATGCTCGAAGTTCTTCTCCCAGAGGACCGTTACGATGTCGTCCACGAGGCTGTCGGCCCGCGGGGTAAGCCTGAGGACATCGATGAAATCAATCATCTCCGCCATGCTCAACCCCTCATGGAAGTTGAGCTTCCTTATGCCGTCCGTATAAAGGGAACGCGCGATATTGTCGGTCTTTTCGTTGCTCTGATAGACCACTTCGCCCTCCCTGCTCAGGGAATTGGGCTCGACATCGAGGGCAAGCTCGCCTCCGGACTTCAGGACCGAGCCGAATTTGCCGTAAAGCTCCGAGGCGAACCTCTGGTATACGGGGTTGTCTTTGGGGTATTGATTGAATGTCTTTAAGGTCTTTACGAGGGTGCGGAGGACATCCTTTATAAGCTCAAGCTCGCCTGTGCTTATATCCTGCTCTTCGGGCATTGTCTTATTTAACATTAAACCAACCCCCGGTGTCAATGAACCTCTCCGCCCCCGGGTCATTTTATCCTATTAGACGGATTTTACCTTCGCTCACCACGGCAAGTTTATCGGTTAAGTCTGTTTTTTGCTTATCTGTCTTGCGGAAGAAATCCGCCAAGTGCTTTGCAACTATAATCGGGTTTCTGCTTCGCAGCCTTAGAACCACCGAGCTGACGCCGAGATGATGATAAAGCTCTCCGAAATCAAGGTCAAATGTAACTATTGTCCTCTTTTCGTTTATGGCTATTTCGGCAATCTTTTCGTCCTGACAACCCTTGCAACAGTCGCTAACATTTTTTATATCGTGTCCCGATTCTCTCAGGCTAAAAGCAATCTCAGGAGAGACATTTTCATCTATCAGCAGTCTCAAGCTCTATCTCCGCTATATGCTTTGCGGTATCCGAAGCAAAAAGCATAGATGCCTGTACATCCTCCTTTGTCAGGTCGGGATAGTAGCGGATGATTTCTTCTGCGGTTTTTCCCTCGGCAAGCAAATCAAGGACAATGTATACGGGTATGCGGGTTCCCTTGAAAACAGGCTTCCCAAGAAGTATATGCGGGTTTATCTCAATCCTCTTGCGATAATCTTCCATTCCCATCACCTCCTAAAAGATTATACCATTTCTTCGCAGAATTTAAAGAAAATTTCTCGGAAATAAAAC
>CAZPPU010000055.1:5803-10017 GCA_964588515.1 uncultured Nitrospirota bacterium | reverse complement strand
AGGGCAGTAACTTCTTCATAGGCAGGCTCATAAGTGTGGACGATAAAGGCGTGAGGCTTCAGGTATTGCGCGGGGGCTCGCAGCCCCTCGGCGACGGGCAGGTTGAGATAGCTTTCGACAACATAGCATCGGCAAGGCTTGAGATAGAGGTATGATGTCTAAAGAGCTTATACATCTTATAGATGCAATGGCAAGGGAGAAGGGCATCTCCAAGGAGGAGCTCTTTTCCGCGCTTGAGTCCGCCCTGCTTTCGGCCGTAAGGAAAAAATACGGCGGAAAGCCCAATATCACCCTTGCCATAGACAGAAAGACGGGCGAGATAACGGTCTTCGAGACAAAGGCCGTAGTGGAGACCGTGGCTGACCCGGAGATAGAGATGTCGCTTGAAGAGGCAAAAAAACTCTCCCCGGAAAAGTCCGTAGGCGAGACCGTGGATCTCCCCCTGAGCATTCAGGACCTCGGCAGGATAGCGGCCCAGACCGCAAAGCAGGTCCTGTTCCAGAGGGTGAGAGAGGCCGAGCGGGATGTCGTTTACGCCGAGTTCAAGGACAAGGCCGGACAGGTCATAAGCGGCACCGTCATGCGGAAGGAAAAAGGCATATACTTCATCAATATAGGAAAGGCCGAGGCCGCGCTTCCGGTGAGAAACACCCTGCCCGGCGAGACGCTTAAGAGGGGCGACACGGTCCGTGCGCTCATAGAGGAGATAAAGCTGAGCCCCAGAGGCCCGCTCATCGAGGTTACAAGGACGAGCCCGGACTTCGTGAAGTCTCTCTTTAAGATGGAAGTGCCGGAGATAAACGAGGGCCTCGTAGTCATAAAAGATGTGGTGCGCGAGCCCGGGGAAAGGACTAAGATTGCGGTCATCTCCAAGGACAAGGCCATAGACCCGGTGGGGGCCTGTGTCGGGATGAAGGGCACCCGGGTGCAGGCCATAGTAAGGGAGCTCAGGGGCGAGCGGATAGACATCATCCCGTGGGCGGACGACCCGAGGGTGCTTATCGCAAAGGCCCTCAGCCCCGCCTCCATCGACAAGGTCGGGATAGACGAGGAGAAGAAGTCCGCAATGGTCATCGTAAGCGACCAGGAGCTTTCCCTCGCCATAGGGAAGAGGGGCCAGAATGTCAAGCTGGCAACGAAGCTTACCGGCTGGGAGATAGAAATCATGAGCGAGACCGAATACTCCAAGAAGAAAATGGAGGAGGCCCCGAAACAGGATAAGACCTGAGCGGATGGCTAAGAACCCGGAAGAGCCGCCGAAAGAACCGCCGAAAGAGCCGAATGTCCAGTTCGTAAAAGGGGTTGGGCCGAGAAGGGCCGCCCTCCTCGGACGCTTAGGCATAAAGACCGTCTTAGACCTCCTCTACCACCTGCCCCATAGATACGAAGACAGAAGAGACATAAGGCCCATCGGAGACCTGACCCTCTCTTCGGAAACCCCGCAAACCGCAATAGGCAAGGTGACGGCAAGCAGGCTTAAAAGGGCACGGGGACTTTCGATATTAGAGGTCACGGTTACCGACGGCTCGGGCATCGTTACCGCAAAATGGTTCAACCAGCCTTATCTCGGCGGTCGCTTCAAGGCCGGAGACGAAGTCGTCCTTACGGGCACGGTCAAAGCGCCCTACAGGGGCAGATGGCCGGAGATGGAAAACCCTGAGTTCGAGTTTGCAGGGAGCGAGACGGAAGGGTTTATACATACGGGCAGGATAGTGCCCTTCTACAGGGCGACCGAAAACCTGAGTTCAAGACACCTGAGGGCCATAGTCTTTAATGCCCTGAGGGACCATCTAAACCGGCTCGCCGACCCAATCCCGGCGGAGATGCTTTCGAGGCTCGGTCTTCCGGGACTCAGGGAGGCCGTCTCCGGATGCCATTTCCCCGGAGACCGGGCCGATATCGAGGCCCTTAATGCATGGCAGGATGCCTGCCAAAAGAGGCTCTGTTTCGATGAGCTATTCATGCTCCAGCTCGGCCTTGCCGCCTTGAAAAGCGCAAGGGAGTCTTCAAGGGGCATCCCGTTTGCGGCGGCTGGAAGTCTCCTTTTGCGGCTCAGAAGGGCACTGCCCTTTTCCCTGACACGGGCGCAGGAAAAGGCCTTAGGCGAAATCCTGAGCGACATGAAAAGCCCCTACCGGATGCAGAGGCTCCTTCAGGGCGATGTGGGCAGTGGAAAGACCGTCGTTGCCCTCATGTCAATGCTCTTTGCTGTGGAATCCGGATATCAGGCCGCGCTCATGGCGCCGACCGAGCTCCTTGCCGAACAACACCATAGAAACATATCCGCACTCATCCGCGGCCTCGGCGTCAAGGTCTCGCTCGTTACGGGAAGCAAAAGGGAAAAGCCCGTCGAAGAGATAGCAAAAGGCGGCACACACATAGTCATAGGCACGCACGCCCTTCTCGAAGAGGGCGTCCGTTTCGGCAGGCTCGGCCTTGCCGTGATAGACGAACAGCACAGGTTCGGAGTAAGACAGAGGGCCGTCCTAAGAGGGAAGGCCCGGAGCCCCGATGTCCTCATAATGACCGCAACGCCCATACCGAGGACGCTTGCGATGACCCTCTACGGGGACCTCGACTGCTCGGTCATCGAGGGGCTTCCCCCGGGAAGGACACCGGTCGTCACCAAACTCTTCGGACCGGAGGACAAATCCGAACTCTACAAGGCCATCGCCTCCGAAATAAGGCAGGGCGGACAGGTCTATGTCGTATACCCGCTCATAGAGGAATCCGAAAAACTTGCGCTTAAATCTGCTATCCTTGGGGAAGAGGCCCTGAGGAAGATATTCCCGAAAACGAGGGTTGCGCTTATACACGGAAGGATGAGGCCGGAGGAAAGAGAGACCGTCATGAGCGCATTCAAACAGGGTAAAATAGACATACTCGTGAGCACGACGGTCATAGAGGTCGGGGTGGATGTGCCCAACGCATCGCTCATGATAGTGGTGCATGCGGAGAGGTTCGGCCTCTCTCAGCTCCATCAGCTGAGAGGGAGGGTCGGAAGGGGAAAAAGGCAATCCCGGTGCTTTTTGGTCGCATACGGCCCGCTCGGCGAGGATGCGCAAAAGAGACTCTCGGCGATGATTGAGACATCGGACGGCTTCAAGTTGGCGGAATACGACCTTGCCCTGAGGGGGCCGGGCGAGTTCATGGGCACGAAGCAATCCGGAATGCCCGACCTGAGGGTGGCCGACATCATAAGGGACAAGGCCCTCTTGTCCACGGCAAGGCGCGAGGCCTTCGGACTGCTTGAGCAGTCCCCGGGGCTCCGGAGATACCCCCTCCTCAGGGGGGCGCTTGAGAGGTTCTGGCAGGGCAGGATTGAACTCTTTAAAACGGCTTGAGGCGCTTGAGGTGGTAGAATGGTCGAAAAACTGAGGGATAATTTCAAGGCCGGCATCGAGAAGCTAAAATGGTTCTCGTCGCTCGTTTCCGAAAGGCTCAAGGTGGAGCTTGCGGTCATGCGGCTCATAAGCGATGTGCGGGCCATCGAGGAAAAGAGGAACGAGGCCCAGCGGGCCGCCGGAGAGAGGCTCTTTGAGCTTAAGGCGATGGAGGATGCTTCGATAACGAAAGACCGGAAGGTAGAGGCCGCGATGAAAGACATAGAACGGCTCAATGCGGAGATAGAGTCCATCCGGGAGAGAATCGCCGAGATAGGGGGGCGATGAGCCTGCTTTACCCGATAGCAATAGCATTGGGGCTCATCGTCGGCTCGTTCCTTAATGTCTGCATCTGGAGGCTCCCGAGGGGCGAATCCATAATCGCCCCGGGGTCGAGATGCCCGCACTGTAGGACGCCCCTCGGCCCCATGGAGAACATCCCGCTTGTAAGCTACATCGCCCTTGGCGGCAGGTGCAGGCACTGCGGGCAAAAGATATCCCCGCGGTACCCGTTGGTCGAGGCCCTTAACGGCCTCCTCTATGCGGGCGTCCTATGGAGGTTCGGCCTCGGCTGGCACATACCGTTTTACCTTGCGCTTCTGTCTTCGCTTATAGTGATAACATTCATAGACCTCGACTTCCAGATAATACCCGACGGCATTACGCTCACAGGGACCGCCGTAGGGCTTTTAGCGGGCGGGTTTCTCCTTCAGGACCCGTTTCTGAGGGGCGAGACCTTGGGGTTTAAGGCATCGCTCATAGGCGCGGCCGGGGGGTTTTCCGCCTATTATCTCATCGCCCTCGCAAGCAGGGGCGGCATGGGCGGCGGAG
>CAZPPU010000055.1:3556-5793 GCA_964588515.1 uncultured Nitrospirota bacterium | reverse complement strand
CGTGCTGGGCAGGGCTGTTTTTAAGAAGGAAGCTATGGGCGGCGGAGACATAAAGCTCATGGCGATGGTAGGCGCCCTCATGGGCTGGAAGTCCGTGCTCCTTACGACATTCATAGGGAGTTTCTCCGGCTCGCTCCTTGGGGTTTTCCTCATGGTATTCAGGGGCAAGGGGAGAAAGACGAAGATACCCTTCGGACCGTTCCTTTCGGCGGGTGCGGCCATAACGCTTTTCTGGGGGCAGGAACTCCTCCGGCTTTACCTCGATGTCAGAACTTAGGAGCCTTCTTCTCACGACTGTCCTGACGCTCCTTGCCGTCATCGGCATAACTATGATAGTGCTTCTTTGGCGGGTGCTCAAGGTCTACAAGCAGAGGGTTCCGAAGAAGGAATCGCAGGTGGGCTTTGTAGTGGATACATTCCATGAGCTTGTCTCCGCGCTCAAGGAAAAGGAAAGACAGCACGATGCCCTTCTTAAGGCCCTCGAATCCCAGGCCGAGCTCAGGCGGAGGCTTTCGAGCTTGGGGGAGATGGCCGCCGGAATCGCCCATGAGCTAAGAAACCCGATGGGCGTCATCAAGGGTTATATGCAGATACTTTCAAAAAAAGCGGACGGCTCGCTTGCGCCAACCATCGAAGCCGTCTCAAAAGAGGTCTCGGTCATGGACTTGATAATAAACGACTTCCTCGCATACGCAAGGCCGGGCGAGCCTAATATCTCAAGTGTAAACCTCCGCGACATCGTCTCCGGCACGGTGGAAAGCCTCCGGACGGACGGGGTCGAATTCTCCATAGAATGCAACCCCGGCCTCCGCATAGAGGCCGACGCGGTCGGCATGAGACAGGCCCTCACGAACCTCATCCGGAACTCCATCGAGGCGATGGAAGGCAAAGGGAGGGTTTCCATCTCCATCGAAGAGGCGGGCGGCTTTGCCGAGATAACCATCTCGGACACCGGCCCGGGGATACCGGAAGGCACGAGGGAAAGGATATTCCAGCCCTTTTTCACCACAAAGGAAAGGGGCACGGGCCTCGGCCTTGCAATCGTAGAAAGAACGGTGGTCATGCACAAAGGCAGTATCGAGCTTGTGGATAAAGATGGAAAAGGCGCCTGCTTCAGGCTCAGGGTCCCGGTCAGGGCCCTTTCAAGAGAATGAGCGGGATGAGACCGGTTAAGACAATCAACGAGCGCATAGACGGCTTATTAGGAGGCGGCTCTTTCCTGAAATCCCATGCGTCCCTTTACCTTAAAAACAACCACCATAGGAAAAGGCTGACGGCCCTCCTTGACATGACCGCCGGATACAGCCCCGAAACCATATTGGAAATCGGAGGCTCCGACGGCCTGCTGGCAAAGCTGATTATGCTCGAACTCGGCGGAAAAGTAAAAAAATATTATTTTGCCGAACTCGATGGAACAAACCTGTCATATGCAAGAAAAAACCTGAGTTCCGATAATGTGGAATTCCTCGAATTCGATGTCTGTAAAGACGATATCGGCCAACGGGGGCTTGACTTGATAATCTGCTCGGAAGTCCTCGAACATGTCCTCGATTACGAGAAGGCATTGCATAACATCATCGGCGCCATGTCCGAAAGGGTAATCATCTCGACCCCAAACGAAAGATTCCTTGCGGGGTTTGCAAAAAATGTTTTTAGAAAATTTCGCCGGAGGGAAAACATCCCTTACGGCCTTTTAGCAAGGTGTTTGTTCGGGATGGACATGTCCGGGTATAAAAGGCAACCATCGGGCGGCTGTTATCCGTCCCATGCGGGTTTCGACAACATGGAATTTCAGAGGGAACTAAAAACGATATCGGCGGCTCATTACGGGATTTCGAAGGTTGCAATCGGCCCGCCCGGCTTTAGGATGTGCAATATTTATGAGCTCCACAAACGCCCCGCATGCCGATTGACAAGGGCCTGAGTCCTGTCCTATACTGCCCCTATGGGGAAAAAGGGCTTCGATGCAAAAAAACACTGGGAGGCGTACTACAACGCCCTCAAGAAGCAGGAATGGGCGAAGGCCCTCTCGGCGCTTGAGGCGATAAAAGAGGCCGAGCCCAGCCCGAATGTCCTCCTTAAGATAGGGGACACCCTCCAGAGGACGGGCAAGGCGGCCGAGGCCATATCCGCATATCACAATGCGGCATGGCTTCTTATGAAAGCGGGTTTCGGCCAAAAGGCCCGCGCCAGCTACAAGGAAAAACTCAGGCTCGACCCCAACAACCAAGAGGCGA
>CAZPPU010000055.1:0-3546 GCA_964588515.1 uncultured Nitrospirota bacterium | reverse complement strand
TTCGAGCTTGAGTCCGCAAGGCCGGGCGCGGCCATAGAGGCGATGAAGAGGCCCGAAGAGGCGCCTTCGCCCAAAGAGCCGGCAACCGAGGAACCCGTATTTGAGCCTACTTCGTATGCGGAGCAGGCCCGGTTGTCTCCTCCCCAATGGGCGCACGAGGAGGCGCAGGCCACCGAGAAAGAAACCGCGGCCCTTTGGGAAGCGGCCGGTGTGGAGAAAGAAACGGCATCGGCTCAGGCCGAGATGTTTTCCACGCTCCCGGAGGAATCGGTCAAAGCCATACTCGGCAGGGCAAAGGGAAAGACATACGGCGACGGCCAGTGCGTCGTGGAAGAAGGCGACACCGGGGACTCCATCTTCGTCATAAAGAAAGGCAGTGCAAAGGTCTCCGCCCACATAATGGGAAAGGCCATCGAGCTTGCAACCCTCGGAGAAGGCGATGTCTTCGGCGAGGTTGCATTCCTTACCGGAAGGCCGAGGACCGCATCGGTCATCGCCTCAGGCAGGCTCGCCGTCCTTGAGGTCGACAGGCTCCTCCTCGAAGACATCATAGAGAAACACCCGGAACTCCTCGAAAGGCTTCAGGACTTCTTCCAGACGAGAGTCAAAGCGACCATAAAGAAGGTCAAGGGGGAGGCACGGCCTCCCGTGCAATAGGAGGCACGGCCTCCCGCTTAGTCAATAAATAAAGCTCCGGGGGTCCCTCAGGGGGTGACAGCGGGCGCAGAGGCGCTTTGCCTCTTTAGGGCCGACCGTCCATTTGTGGGCCTTATGGCAGTCGAGGCAGGCAATGCCTGTTTTCTTCATGTGGATGCCGTGTTGACCCACCGACGCCTCGTTCCCATGGCATTGACCGAGACAGTCCGCGCTTTGGAGCTTTATCTTCCCGTGGGGCTTATGGCACTCAAGGCACCGAAGCCCGGCCATGGGGCCGGACCGGGGGATATCCTTATGACAGCCCATGCACCTTTCCGAGGAAACCGGCCGGGAGGTCTTCTCCCCGTAGCTATGGCACTTGAGGCAGGAAAGCCCCTCCATGCCCAAGCCGTGCACGAGCCTGTCCGCATGACAGCCCCCACAGGCCCTTTCGTCGGGCTTGAAGTCGTGCCCCTGCGGGGAATGGCATCTCATGCACTCTATGTTTTCCATGAACACATGTCGCGCATGGCCGTATGAGGCCCTGAGCGTTATTGCGCCCTGCTTGACCGCATCTATGTGACAGCCCCGGCAGGACTTCCACGGCTTGAGCCTTCCGTGCGCATGCTCGGCAGGCGCGGTATAACCCTTAAGGACATAGACCATGAGGAGCCGGTTCTGCTCAAGGACGCTCATCCTGTGGCACTCCTGGCAGATTATATCCCTATGACTGCTCTTTTCCCATCCGACGAAGGACTCCTGAAGGACATGGCATGTGGCGCAGAACTGCGGGTCCGAGCGGGTGTATTTCATGTACCTCCAGCCGGAAACCACGCCTATCAAGGAAACGACGAGGAGAAGGAGGACTATCGTCCCCTTCCTTTCCTCGAAGAACCTCCCGCAAAAACCGAAAAGCCTTCTCATCAAGACCCTAAAAGGAGTTTCCCTTTTGCAACCGCTACGGTCTTGCCGTCCGAAAGCCTTCTCATGAGCGCGCCGGCCTCGATGAGCCGCGCGGAGGCCCTCTCTATCTTCGCCTCCACCTCCGTCTCCTCGGCCACCCTGAGAGGCTCCCTGAACCTTACGGCGATCTCCGCGGTTACGGGAAGACCCAATTTCTCTATGATTATCTTTGCCATGGCCTCATCGAGCACGGTCGTTATTATCCCGCCGTGCACTATGTCCTTATACCCCTGATGGGCCTTAACCGGAGTGAACCTCGTCCTGACGACATCCCCTTCGACGGAAAAAGACAGGTTAAGCCCTATCGGGTTTTTCCTGCCGCATGCAAAACAGAAGCCGTCGTCCTCAAGCATCGTCATTCCTTAAGGAGCATGTTTATGAACCTGTAAATAAATGCGGTAAACACCAGACCCGCAAAGGCCCCGAAAGCCCCGAGTGCCAAAAGCACCAACAGAAAAACTACGGTAACGAGGGGGGAGCCGGTCTCCGTCTCGATGCCCAACTTGCCGAGGTCCCCCTGGATGGCGTCCCTCCATGTGCCGCCCAAGGCATCGGCGTAAAAGACATCCATGAGGAGCGAGATTGCGATTGTGAGCGCCGCACCGCATACGGCGCCGGCTATGAAGAGCCTCCTCACTTGTTCATCAGGTCGAGAAAGTCCTGGTTGCTCTTCGTGCCCGCGAGCTTGCTCATGAGGAATTCCATGCTCTCCACCGTGGAAAGCGGGTTGAGGACCTTCCTCAGTATCCACATCTTGTTGAGGGCGTCCTTTTCAACGAGCAGTTCCTCTTTACGGGTGCCCGAGGCGTTGATGTCTATGGAGGGGAATATCCTCTTGTCCACGAGTTTTCTGTCGAGGTGGAGTTCCATGTTGCCCGTGCCTTTGAACTCCTCGAATATGACATCGTCCATGCGGCTTCCCGTGTCTATGAGAGCGGTTGCAAGGATTGTCAGAGAGCCGCCGGTTTCGATGCTCCTTGCGGTGCCGAAGAACCGCTTGGGCCTCTGGAGGGCGTTTGCATCGAGGCCGCCCGAAAGGACCTTCCCGCTTGCGGGCATCACGGAGTTATGGGCCCTCGCAAGCCTGGTTATGCTGTCAAGGAGTATGACCACATCGCGCTTTCCCTCGACGAGCCTCTTTGCCCTTTCTATGACCATCTCCGAGACCTGACAGTGTCTCTGGGGCGGCTCGTCGAAGGTCGAGCTTATTATCTCCGCGGTCGTAACCTGCTTCTTCCAGTCGGTAACCTCTTCCGGCCGCTCGTCTATGAGGAGGATTATGAGGTGTATCTCTTTGTGGTTCTTCTTTACGGCCTTGGCTATGGACTGTAGGAGCATGGTCTTTCCGGTCCTCGGTGCGGCCACTATCATGCCCCTCTGTCCCTTCCCTATCGGGGTGATGAGTTCCATGACCCGGGTGGAGTAGTCGCCGGGCTCGTATTCGAGCTTTATCTTTTCCGTAGGGTAATAGGGGACGAGGTTGTCGAAGAGCGGCCTTCCGACGGAGTCCTCCGCAGAGCCGTGGTTTACGGCCTCCACCTTAAGGAGGGCGAAGTAGCGCTCGCCGTCCTTTGGGGGCCTTATCTGCCCGGATATGAGGTCCCCGGTCCTTAGGCTCAGCCTCCTTATCTGGGAGGGCGAGACATATATGTCGTCGGGCCCGGGCAGGTAGCTGTAGTCCGGAGACGGCAGGAAACCGAAGCCGTCGGGGAGTATTTCGAGGACTCCGCTACCGAATACATTCCCTGCCTTTTCCACCTGCGCCTGAAGGATTGCAAATATGAGGTCCTGCTTCTTGAGGCCTGCGGCCCCCTCGACACTAAGCTCCTTTGCGACCGTGGTGAGTTCGTCTATGGTTTTTTCCTTAAGCTCCGAGATTGAGATGTTCATCTTGTAAACTCCTATAGGTTATGGCGGTTGTCTGTAAAATGTCTTTAAAAACCCGGT
>CAZPPU010000054.1:339-10041 GCA_964588515.1 uncultured Nitrospirota bacterium | reverse complement strand
AAATATAGTATAATCTCTGTAAGAAATCCTTGGGAGGACTTTATGGAACTTAAAGGCATCATCGGTCTTGAAAACGGAAGGGTGGCGGTCAAGGACGAAAAGGCCCTGAGGGATAAAATGGACGGCCTTATATCCGAGGCCGTATTTGAGCCGGACGAGGCCAAGCGAAACGGTCTTTTCATCCTGATAAAAGAGGCCTGTAAGGCATCCGGTGTAGTGCCTGCCTCCATACAGTCCCTTTATGAGGAGATGGGGAGGGCGTATCCGGGCTTCACGGTGCCTGCCATAAACATCCGGGGGCTTACATACGATACCGCAAAGGCCATCTTCAGGCAGGCCCTCAGGATGAATGTCGGCGCCTTAATCTTCGAGATAGCCCGCTCGGAGATAGGCTACACAAAGCAAAGGCCGCTTGAGTATTCGACGGTCGTGCTTGCGGCCGCCCTAAAAGAAGGCTATAAAGGCCCGGTCTTCGTTCAGGGAGACCATTTTCAGCTCGTAAGGAAAAACTACCTCTCAGACCCGGAGGCCGAGACTAAATATGTAAAAGGACTAATAAAGGAGGCCGTGGAGGCCGAGTTCTACAACATAGACATAGACTCCTCCACGCTCGTTGACCTCGAAAGGCCCACAATCAAGGAACAGCAGAGGCCGAACTTCGAGGCCACGGCCCTTCTTGCTTCCCATATAAGGTCGCTTGAGCCGAAAGGCATAACCGTATCAACAGGCGGCGAGATAGGGGAGATAGGCGGGAAAAACAGCGACCCCGAGGAGGCAAGGGCATATCTTGACGGCTTCAAAGAGACATTCAAAGGAGGGAAGGGCCTGAGCAAGCTCAGCGTCCAGACAGGCACGGCCCACGGCGGGGTCGTTCTGCCGGACGGCACGCTTGCGAAGGTGAAGATAGATTTCGAGACCCTTAGAGTGCTTTCCGACCTCGCACGGAAGGAGTACGGGCTTTCCGGCTGTGTCCAGCACGGCGCCTCGACCCTGCCGGAGGAGGCATTCGACATGTTCCCCAAGACCGGCACATCGGAGGTCCATCTTGCAACGGGATTCCAGAACATAATATACGACTCAAAGGCCCTGCCTTCGGCATTCCGCGACAATGTCTATGCCTTCATAAAAAAGGAATATGCAAAGGAGCATAAAGAGGGGCAGACCGAGGAGCAGTTCATATACTCAACGAGGAAGAAGGGCTTCGGCCCGCTTAAGAAAGACTGGTGGGGCTTGCCTGCGGATGTAAAAGGACCGATAATGAAGGAGCTTGAGGAAAAATTCAAGCTCCTGTTTGAAAGGCTCAGGGTCGGAAATACAAAGGACATTGTGCAGAGGACGGTTAAACCCGTGAGCGTTAAAAAGGATATACCGGAGTCGGCAAGGGGCATATTATAAGAAGGAGCGCCATGAAGGAAGTCCTTGCAATAGTCGTGGGCGGGGGGCCTGCACCGGGGATAAACGGGGTGATAAGCGCCGCTACAATCGAGGCCGTTAATGAGGGCAAAGAGGTCATAGGCATAAGGGGCGGGTTTAAGAGCCTTTTTAACGGCGATAAAAAGGCCGCCGTCCCCCTTTCCATAGACGATGTCTCACGGATCCATGGGACCGGCGGCTCCATCCTCAAGACATCGAGGGACTACCCGGATAAGGTCAAGGAGAGGTTCAAGACCTTGATGTCCACGCTGAGGGCGCTCAAGGTCAGATACCTTATGACCGTGGGCGGCGAGGGCACTCTATTCATGGCCCGGTGGATCGAGCGCGAGGCGAAGGGCTCGCTCTCCGTAATCCATGTCCCTAAGACAATAGACAACGACCTGCCGCTTCCAGGAGGGATGCCCGCATTCGGGTTTGAGACGGCAAGGCACTGGGGTGTGGAAATCGTCGAAAACATAATCGAGGACGCCCGGTCCACGGACAGGTGGTACTTTATTACGACTATGGGCAGGTATACGGGACACCTTGCGCTCGGAATAGGAAAGGCATCGGGCGCGGCAATCACACTCATACCGGAGGAATTCAAGGAAGAAAAGCTCTCCTTCAAGACGGTTGCGGACATACTTGAGGGCTCCATCATAAAGCGGCTTGCGCAGGGAAAGCGCTTCGGCGTGGCCGTGCTGGCCGAGGGCATAGCGGGAAGGTTCGACCTCGAGGAGCTTTCCCAGATAGAGCAGATAGAAAGAGACGAAACCGGAAGGGTGAGGCTCTCGGAAATACAGTTAGGCAGGCTCCTGAAGAACATAGTCAGGGCAAGCCTCAAACTCAGGGGCATGGACATAACCATCGTGGACAAGAATATCGGCTACGAGCTCCGCGCCGCAGACCCCATACCTTTCGATGCCGAATATACCCGGAATTTAGGCTATGGCGCGGTAAGGTTCCTCCTCCTCGGCGGAACGGGCGCAATGATTGTTTTTTACGAGGGCAGGCTGAAGCCCGTGCCCTTTGTGGAGATGCTTGAGCCCGATACGGGCAAAATCCGCATGAGATATGTGGACACATCCGCGGAGACGTATATCGTCGCAAGGAAGTACATGTTCAGGCTCGAAAAAGAGGATTTCTCATCGGAAAGGCTGAAGAAATCGGCGCGGGCCGCAAACATGACCCCGGAGGAGTTCAAAAAACGGTTTTCCTATCTTACCGAAGAAAAGGTCTGCCCTTAACTTGTTTTTTGCCGTTGTCTATAATCTTCTTAGAGTCATTCTCCGCTGATAGGTAAAGGGCGAAATCGGTGTCTGCCGAGACGATAATGCGCTCATAGTGATTCCCGAAAGCATGAGACCCCTTGTTAAATTTCAGCTCTGTGATATGATTGTCTCATGCCGGAAGTGAGGCTTAACCTCGTAACGCGGGAATGGGTCGTGATAGCCACGGAGCGCGCAAGGCCGCCCGAGGATTTCCGGCAATGGAAGGAAAAAAGATACCAGCCCGAGCGTCTGGAGTCCTGCCCCTTCTGCCCGGGGAACGAGGAAAAAACGCCGGATGAGATCCTGAGGCTCCCGATTGGGGGCACGGCCCCCCGCGATATTGACGGATGGAAAATCCGGGTGGTGCCTAACAGGCTTGCGGTCTTCGCCCCGGAGGGCGGGGTAGAGAGGGAGGTCTCCGGCCTCAGGCACCGCGTAAGCGGGGCAGGCAGGCACGAGGTGATAGTGGAGTCCCCGCGCCACGATATGTGCATACCGCTTCTTCCTCTCGAAGATGTCAGTGACATCCTCAAGGTCTACAGGGACAGGTTCCTCGAGGTCTACCGGGACATGAGGGTCGAGCATGTCATTATATTCAAGAATAACGGCGAGGCCTCGGGAACGACCATCCAGCACCCGCACTCGCAGGTCGTCGGTATGCCGGTAACCCCGTTTCAGGTGAGGGAAAGGCTCGAGGAGGCCACGCGGTTTTTCGATGAAACCGGCGAGTGCCTCATGTGCGCCACATTGAGGGACGAGCAAAAAGACGCAAGGCGCATCATAGCCGAAACAGGACACTTCGTCTCGTTCATCCCCTTTGCCGCGCTTTCGCCCTTCCACACATGGCTCTTCCCGAAGAGGCATTCGGCCTCGTTTTCCGATATAGAAGACGAAGAAATCGAAGACCTCGCAAAGAACCTCAAGGACACCCTCTCAAGGCTCTACTACGGCCTCGATAACCCGGACTATAACTATGTGCTCCGGAGCGAGTCCCCGGAACTGCACCATTCCAAATGCTTCCACTGGTACCTGAGCATAGTGCCGCGTCTTACCCCGGCCTCCGGCTTCGCCCTCGGCACAGGCATGTACACGAATAACTCCATCCCGGAGGATATCGCCTCGTTCCTGAGGAATGTAAAGGTCCCCTAAGGGAGGGTCTTTGAGAGGATTTCAAAGAGGGCCTTGACGCCGGGCGTATCGGCTGGCAGTTCTAATACCGGCCTGCCGTGGAGGTCGCACTCCATGATTGCGGTGTCGTTGGGCAGGAGCCCTGCCACGGAAAGCCCGAGACGGCCTGCATATGCCTCAAGCATTCCGACCTCCGGGCCGGCAACCCTGTTTATGATGAGCGCCCGCTTTCCTACTTCGAGTTTAAGCTCGTCGGCAAGGTCGTTTATCCTCTTTGCGGTCTGGATGCCCCTCGGCGTCGGGTCGCTTACAATCATAAGCAGGTCTACCTTGTTGGTCGTCCTCCTTGAGAGGTGCTCCATCCCGGCCTCGTTGTCTATTACGACATAGGGGTATTGCTCCGAGAGCTTGTCCGTGTATTTTCTGATTATGTTGTTTGCGGCGCAGTAACAGCCCGGCCCCTCGGGCCTCCCCATGACTATGAGGTCGAACCCCTTGGCCTCTACGACGGATTGTTGGACCTGATAGTCGAAGAGCTGGTCGATGCTCATGCCCGAGGGCCTTTCTCCCCCGCGCACCGCGGCAAGGGAGTCTTCCCTCAGGCCGCCTATGGTTGCATGCACGGGCACGCCCAATGCCTCGCTCAGGCAGGCGTTGCTGTCTGCGTCCACGGCAAGCACGGGCCCGCCCCTCCTCTCTATGAGGTACCTTGTCGTAAGGGCCGCTATCGTGGTCTTGCCCGTTCCGCCCTTGCCTGAAAGGGCTATCACATATGCCATAATTTATTTTATCATAGTATAATTCAGGATATGAAGAAGGTCGGCGTCATATGCAAGGCCGGAAGGCCGGAGCCCCCGGAAATCCTCAAGGACTTCCTCCCGTGGCTTAAGCAAAGGGGGGTCGAGTCCTTCCTCGATGCGGAGACCGCAGAGGCCATGGGAGTCAAGGGCTTCCCGAGGCCGGAGATACCCGGGCTTTGCGAGATGGTCGTCGTCTTAGGCGGAGACGGGACGATGCTCTCCGTTTCGAGGCTCGTCTCCGAGAAGGGCATCCCGATTTTGGGGGTGAACTTGGGCGGCCTCGGCTTCATCACCGAAATCTACAGGGAAGAGCTTTACGAGGCGATGGAAATGGCGCTGGGGGGCCAATGCCCTATCGAAGAGAGGATGATGCTCGGCGCCGGCGTCCGGAGGCACGGCGAGGCGATAGCCCAATACACGGTCCTTAACGATGTGGTCGTGAACAAGGGTGCACTCGCAAGAATCATAGACCTCGAGACATACATAAACCGCTCCTATGTTGCGCTCTTCAAATCCGACGGCCTCATAGTCTCCACGCCCACGGGCTCAACTGCATATAGCCTCTCGGCGGGCGGGCCTATCCTTTATCCGACACTGGACTCTATAGTCCTTACTCCGATATGTTCTCATACTCTAACAAACAGGCCCATCGTCCTTCCCGACGATGCGTTGATAGAAATCACCCTTAAGTCCAAGACCGAGGATGTATTCATAACGCTTGACGGGCAGGTGGGGTTTTCCCTGAGGGAAGGCGATGTGGTGGAGGTAAAGCGCTCTCCGTATAAGACGAAGCTCCTTATACCCTGCGAAAGGGATTATTTTCAGGTCTTAAGGACGAAGCTCAAATGGGCGGAAAGATAATATCGCGGGGGCTCGTAGCCCCAAGCCCGAAAGATATAAAGACCGTGCGTGAGTTTTACCGGGCGTGGGGCTTCGAGCGCCTGCCCATAGATATTCCGGCCGGGATGAAAAAGGGGAATGCGGAAAAGACCCGCGCATTAAAGGCCCTCCGCAGGGAGATAGGGGATTGCATGAGGTGCAAGCTCCACAAGGGCAGAAAGAACATCGTCTTCGGCGAAGGCTCTCCGGATGCCCCAATAATGTTCGTCGGCGAGGGACCGGGAAGGGAAGAGGACATCGAAGGCAGGCCCTTTGTCGGAGATGCGGGGAAGCTCCTTACGAGCCTCATAAACAAATTGGGCCTCAAACGGGAGGAGCTTTACATAGGCAATATAGTGAAGTGCAGGCCCCCGGCAAACAGGGACCCGGAAGAAGACGAGATAGGGACATGCATGCCGTTTATTAAAAGACAGGTGGAGATAATTGCGCCCCGCGTCATAATCGCCCTCGGAAGGGTCTCGGCACAAGCCCTCATAGGGACGAAGACCCCAATAAGCAAACTCAGGGGCAGGTTCTACGAATTTGAGGGCATCCTCCTCATGCCGACATTCCATCCGGCATACCTTTTAAGAAACCCGAAGGACAAGGTCCTCGTCTGGGATGATGCACAGAAGGTGCTTAAAAAATTGGGAAGGGCAGTCAAATGAAGACCATCTGGGCGCCGTGGAGGATGCAGTATATACTTTCAAAGAAAGGCCCGGAGTGCCTGTTCTGCACCCTGCCCGCCGAAGACAGGGACAGGGGAAACCTGATACTTTATAGGACAGGGCTTTCCTATGTGATAATGAACCGCTACCCCTATAATAACGGGCATCTCATGGTAGTGCCCTTCAGACATGCCTATTCAATCGAGGACCTCGAAAAAGAAACCCTCACGGATATGATGTGGCTTACGAGGTATTCGGTCGAGCGCCTGAGGAAGGCGTTCAGGCCCGATGGGTTCAATGTGGGGCTCAATATAGGGAAGGTTGCGGGCGCAGGCATAGAGGAACACCTCCATATCCACATAGTGCCGAGGTGGGCCGGGGATGCAAGCTTCATGACCATAATAGACGAGGTGAGGGTGATACCGGAGCATATAATGGATACTTACGACAAGCTCTATCCGGTCTTTAGGGAAGATGCTTAGGGAACTCAGAGTTAAGAACTTTGCGATAATCGAGAGGCTTGAGATACGGTTCAAGCCCGGATTGAATGTCCTCACAGGCGAGACCGGCGCCGGGAAGTCCATACTCATAGGCGCACTCGGCATTGCGCTCGGCGAAAGGGCCTATGCGGAGATGATAAAGACCGGCGCGGGCGAGGCCTCGGTCGAGGCGTTCTTCGACATCGCGGGCCATCCCGTGCTTTCGGCCATGGGTATAAGCTCAAGCGAGGGCTTTGTCCTCCGGAGGGACATCCTCCAGACGGGCAAGGGCAGGGCCTATATAAACGACACGATGGTCGGCGTCCAGAGCCTTGCCGAGGTAGGAAAGACGCTCGTTGACATACACGGACAGCACGAGCACCAGAGCCTCCTGAGCCCCGAAAACCAGATGAGATTCCTCGACAGGTTCGGCAAGCTCGAAGGGGAAAGAGAGGCCCTCAAGTCGCTCTTCGAGGAGGCGCAGGCCCTCAGGCGGAACATAGAGGGCCTGAGACAAAATGCAAGGGACAGGGCGCAGAGGATTGACCTCCTCAGGTTTCAGATTAACGAGATTTCCGCCGCCGGACTTGCGCCCGGAGAGGACGCCTCGCTCGAAGAAGAAAAGCTTATGCAGGCAAACATGGGCAAGCTGAGCGAGCTTTCCCAAAACGCATACTCTGCGCTTTACGACTCCGAAGGCTCCTGCACGGAGAAGCTCTCTTCCGCCCTCGCCTCGCTCAGGGAAATATCCTCTATGGACCGCTCGGCAAGCGATGCCCTCGGCATCCTCGAATCCGCACTGCCCCTCATACAGGAGGCGTCCGCAGAACTCAGGGACAGGAAAGAGCGTTATAACTTCGACCCCAAAAGGCTTGAGTGGGTGGATGACAGGCTCCACACGGTTAAGACCCTCAAGAAAAAATACGGCGATACGATAGAGACCGTGCTCCAATACGGGCAAAAGGCCGAGGAAGAACTCCGGCATATAGAGACATCCGATGAAAGGCTTTCCGCACTGGATGCGGAACTCAAGGAAAAAGAGGAAAGGCTGGGCATGTCTGCAAATAAGCTCTCCGAAGGGAGAAAGGCATCGGCAGAAAGGCTTTCTTCGGCCATAAAGCCCCTGCTTAAGGAGCTTGCGCTTGAAAAGGCGGACTTCCGCATATCTATCGAGAAAGGCCCTCTTACATCGGCAGGCTATGACACGGTCGCCTTCATGTTTTCCGCAAACCCGGGGGAGGCCGTTAAGCTGCTTGGGAAGGTCGCTTCCGGCGGCGAGCTTTCGAGGGTCATGCTTGCGATAAAGAGCGTCCTCCGGGATGCGGACAACATCCCGGTCTTGATATTCGATGAGGTGGATGCGGGCATAGGCGGAAAGACCGCAGACAATGTAGCAAGGAAACTCCGCCTGCTTTCAAAGGGCAGGCAGGTGCTCTGCATCACCCACCTTGCGCAGATAGCATCAATGGCCGAAAACCACCTCCTCATAGAAAAAAGAGGACAAAAAGGCGGGGTCGGTGTTATTATAAAAGAGCTTTCATCTTCCGAAAGACAAGAGGAGATTGCGCGTATGCTGAGCGGAAAGGTCACGGAGGCGTCCATGAGACACGCAAGCGAACTCTTGGAAAAGGCCGGATGAAGGGCAAGGTCGCAATAGAAAAGGAACTCTGCAAGGGATGCGGTTACTGCGTCATTTCCTGCCCGAAAGGCGTTTTGGCGATGGACAGCGGGTTCAACTTAAGCGGCTATTTCCCTGCCCTCGTAAAAGAGGCCCTGAAGTGCACCGGGTGTGCGCTCTGCGCGGAGATATGCCCGGAGATTGCGATAAAGGTCTGGCGACAGGCGCCCCCTAAAGCAGGAACTCGGCGAGGTTGAGCCTGTACTTGTTCGGGTCGAGGGTTTTAAGGATGCTCCTCATGTATTTTCCCTCCGGGGACTTTTCGGAGAGGTCGACTGCCTTGCCGGTATCGAGCTTCTTGCCGCTTCCGTCCATGATGACCGTAACCCTCGGCCTGTCCGGCATCGCGGTGGGGCCGGTTACAAGTCCAAGCTCCTTTGTGTCGAGCATCACGAGCGTGCCGACCGGGTAGACGCCGACCATATTGATGAAGAACTTAAGGAGGAGTGGGTCAAGCTGTGTGCCCGACCTCTCCATCATAAGGCGGAGGGCCTTCTCCGGAGGCATGGGGACTCTCGAATAGACCCGCGATGAGGTCATCCCGTCGTACTGGTCCCCGATGCCCACTATCCTTGCGAAGAGGTCGAGGTCTTCCACACGCCTCTTCCTCGGGTAGCCCGTGGTGTCTTCGTGGATATGGTGCTCGAAGGCGACTATTGCGGCCCTGATGGATGTCATGTCGAAGCCCTTCATCTTGAGTATGGCGCTCACCCCCCATACGGGGTGTCGTTTGATGACTTTCCATTCGTCCTCCGTGAACTTCGAGGGCTTATTGAGTATTTCGGCGGGTATGTCCGTCTTTCCGATGTCGTGGAAGAGGGCCACGAGGCCGAGCTCCATGAGCGCGTTCTTAGGAAAGCCGAGCCTGTGGCCGAGCGCAACGCTGAGTATGCTCACATTGACCGAGTGGTGGTATGTGTATTCGTCGTAGTCCTTGATGGCGGTCATCCCGATGAGGAACTCCTCCTGGTCGAGGATTAAGTCCACCATGGACTCCACGACCCTCTTTGCCTTCCTTATGCTCACCCGCTCGCCGGCCTTCATCGCGCTCATGACGCCTTTGGCGAAGGAGACCGCATTGAAATATGTGGTCTTTACGGTCTTCCGGATGTCGTACTGGCCTTCTTCCTCTTTTATCCTCCTGAGGACCCCGACGCTCAGGCTGTGGATGCCGGCCTGAAGGAGCCCGTCGGAGATGGCCTCGTAGGAGTCGGGCATGAACGAAGATGCGATGAAGACCCTGAGGAAGACCTGCATGTCCTCGGGCCTTACGGCCCTTTCGAATGTGATGCTTCCGAGGGAATGCCTCTTGAACTCCCTGATGAGGAAGTCGAAGTTGAGGAGATATTCCATGGAGTACCTGACCCTCGTCTCGTTGAGGTAGAA
>CAZPPU010000054.1:0-329 GCA_964588515.1 uncultured Nitrospirota bacterium | reverse complement strand
ACTGCCGGGTTTACCGTGGAGATGAACTTCTCTATCGCGGAGACTACCGCCACATTCGCGGGGTCGTGTATCTGGGCGGTCTTTACGATGGCCGCAAGCTGGTTTACGATATCCTTTGAAAGCCTCTGGAACTCAAGCTCACCGGCCATACTCTATCCTCCTTATGGCGGAGTATGCGTACTCGCTCAGGAACTTGTTCTTCGACTCCCTGAGCTTGTAAAGGGCGGGCAGGGAGTCCTTGTTCCCCAAGAGGCCGAGGCCGTATGCCGCACAGGCCCTGACCTCGTCGTGCTTCGCCTTCTTGAAGAGGTGCGTCTTCTTAACGATGC
>CAZPPU010000053.1:6348-10107 GCA_964588515.1 uncultured Nitrospirota bacterium | reverse complement strand
AATCCACGCCCGGCTCATTGCTTATCGAAGTGCCTATGCCGTAGCCGTCAACAAACGGATTAAGGACAGGGACATCCTCCTCTTTAATCCCCCCGCTTACGAAGAACTTGACATGGCCAAAGCCCCTCATATCGAGCTCCCACCGGCATTCCTCAAGTATCCTCATGAAGTTTCCGCGCCTCGAAGCCGGGGTGTCGAACCTTACGGCAAAGAGCTTTTTCCCCATGGCCTCCGCTACATTCAGGCACTCGAACTTTTCGTCTAAGAATGTGTCTATGAGGGCCACCCTGCCGAGCGCAGGCTCAAGGACCTCGTCGTATGCCTTTATCGCATCGACGGTCGAGCCCATGCATATAATCAGGGCGTGGGGCATCGTGCCCATCGGGTCTTCGCCTATTATCTCGCCGGACTTGACGACCGCAACCCCGTCACAGCCCCCTACATATGCGTTCCTCTCTATCATCGGAGCGAGCACCGGGTGCATCCTCCTTGCGCCGAAGCTTATCACCGGCCTTTCAGCCGCAAGCTTCTTGAACCTCGACGCCTTTGTGGCAATACCCGACGCCTGACATATAAGCCCCAACATTGCGGTCTCGTAAACGCAGAAGTCCCGATACCTGCCCTCCACCTCCATGACGGGCTCGTAGGGATAAAAGACCGTGCCTTCCTTTAGGGCCCTGACCTTTACCGGCAGGTTTTTCATCAGGTGCATCGCCTCCTCGAGGCCCGCAAACACGGCCCACGGCCAGTCCTCCGGGAGGGTCTTTGCGATGAACTCGGCCCGGACCACCGGGTTTATCCCCTTTGCCTTGAGTATCCTGAGCGTCCGCTCGAAGTAGACATCCGTGATTTTGCCCTTCAGTATGTCTTCAGGCTCTGCGGTATGGAACATCTCGCCCTCCTTAAAGCTTTAAAATAATATAAAATTATGCAATATAATACAACATGAAAAGACTTAAAACCGTTTCCCTGCTCACAGTCCTGTTTTTTACGGCGGTTTTCTTTTTTTTCACAAGCCCCATAGGAAGGACGGACTTCTGGTGGCACCTGAATACCGGCAAGTGGATAGCGACTCACGGAAGTCTGCCTTCGGAAGACCCATTTGCATATACGACCCCTGCCGGCCCGGATGGCAGAGAGGCCCTCATACTGAAGGGTTACTGGCTTTCACAGACCGCCTTTTATGCCGTATACAGGCTGTCGGGCTTCGGCGGTCTCATCGTCTTCAAGGGATTGCTCTTCGCCCTGCTCTTCTATTTGCTCCATAGGAGCCTCACCCGCGGAGGGCTCGACCCGTTCTTAAGCATGGCGCTTGTTGCGCCGGTCGTCCTGCTTTCGGCCAAATTCGAGGATGTGCGGCCTCAGGTCTTTTCATTCATCGGCGCACTGCTCGTATTCGACCTGATAGAGGCCGGGATTTCGGAGCTCAAGGCCGGTTCGAGGCCGAAGTCCCTTATACTCCTTCCCCCTTTAATGCTCCTCTGGGCGAACCTCCACAAGGGCTTTTTGGTGGGCTATGCCGTCATCGGCGCATACATGTTAGCCGAGACCCTCAAACGCTTTTTGAAAAACCCCCTACCCTCCTACGGGAGTTTTCTATTATATCTTTCGTCCGCTCTGGGGGCATCTCTTTTGAACCCGACTCATATCATGCCGCTATCCATAAACCTTCCCGAAATTTTCGGCAGTCCCCTCGTAGAGGCGACAAACGAGTTCATGCCGCCGTGGCGGTATGCGGCGGAGGTGGGCGACATGGCGTGGTTTTACGGCCTGCTTGGAGTTTCGGCGGTCACGCTCGCCTCGATAGCGGTTGCCCTGAAAAAGCTTTCACTTTCCCATGCGCTTCTTTATGCGGGTTTTGCCGTTGCGGGCATGAGGACTTTCAGGTTCAGCATTTTCTTCATGCTCATTTCAGTTGCGATTTCAGGCAGATATAGCCTGAGAAGGCTTTCCGGCCCTCAATATCGCAGGGGGCCGTGCCCCCTAAGGAAGCTCTCGATGCCTCTGGTCGTTTTGCTCTCTATTGCGGTCTTCGTCCTTTCTTACGGCAGGACCTTCATCCGCAAGGGCGCACTAAACGAGAGGTCATTGCCCGTAGAGACCGCAGATTACATTCTCCGGCAAAAGCCCCCCGCGCCGCTCTTCAACCCCTATGAATGGGGCGGATACCTTTCATGGAAACTCTACCCGGATTACAAGGTCTTTGTGGATGCGCGCACGCTCGACCCCATTGTCCAGATGGACTATAGGAGGGCGAAATTCGGCGAGACCGCGCCGGTCTTCGACAAGTACGGCATAAATACCGCCGTCTTTTATTATATAAACCCGGTCTATAACGATGTCCCCCTCGTGGTGATTTCGCTCCTGAGGGACGGGGCATGGGAACTCCGCCACATGGACGGGCTTTCGGCCATATTCGTCAGGAAGGGGCAGACCGGGGGGCCCCCGCTTGACAAGGAAGTCCTCTTGGACAGGCTCCGGGCAATCGCAAATTCATGGGCAGGCCGCTCCCCTGAGGCCGCAGGCCCCTATATCATACTCGGGGAGCTTTCATATGCAAGAGGGGATACGGAAGAAGCGCTCGGTTTTTTTAGAAAGGCCCTCGAAGTCGAGCCCGGAAACAAAAGGGCGTCCGCATGGCTTTCCGCACTCCGTTAGCCCTGCTCTATTTTCACGCCCATGACATTTTTCATGATTCTCAATGCGGCGTCGTGGTCTTCCCTTGCAAGGCCCGCCACCCCGTCGCTTACGACCGTAACCCCGTACCCCCTGAGGACGGCATCCGAGGCCGTGAACATCACGCATATGTGGGTTACGCAACCGGTGAGCCTCAGGGACTTCACGCGGAGTTTTTTCAATGTCTCATCGAGCCTCGATTTATAAAAGCCCGAATATGTCGTCTTCTTTATGAGGATATCGCCTTTTTGAGGCCTGAGTTCCTCAACGACCTCCGCGCCCTTTGTGCCTTTGACCGCATGGGGCGGCCAGCCGAACTTTCTAAACTCCTTGTCGTCCGGGGCATGGCTGTCGCATACATAAATCACAGGGGCCTTTGCGGCACGGGCCTTTTCGATCTCCCTTTTTATGTTGGGGATAACCTTTCTCGTCTCCGGCACCTCAAGAGGCGCGCCCGGCCGGACAAAGTCGTTGAGCATGTCTATTACAAGAAGGGCTTCCTTGGCCATGGAGTCTACCTCCCCTTGAATTTCCTCCGGAGCGCGGCCTCGACATTCGGAGGCACAAGTCCCTTCACGGAGCCTCCGAAGGAAGCGACCTCCTTTACTATGGTCGAGGTGATGAAGGAGTACTCCTCCGACGGCATCATGAAGACCGTCTCCACGCCGGAGTTCAGCCGCCTGTTCATCAGGGCCATCTGAAGCTCGTACTCGAAGTCCGAGACGGCCCTCAGCCCCCTGATAATCGCAACGGCCCCCTTAATCTTGGCATACTCCACCGTAAGGCTGTCGAATGCCTCGACCCTGACATTTTTATGGCCGACGACCGTTTCCCTCAGGAGTTTAAGCCTCTCTTTGATGGTAAACAGGGGCTGTTTCTTGGGGCTTTCGGCCACCGCCATTATAATCTCATCGAAGATTCTGAGCCCCCTTTCGAGGAGGTCCAAGTGGCCGTTTGTCACCGGGTCGAATGTGCCCGGATATACGGCAAGCCGTTTCATCCCCTCACCTCATAGAGGCTCAGTGTCGTATCCCCGTACCTGTATGACTTTTTGACCGCGGAAGAGATGTTAAGTTTTTATGG
>CAZPPU010000053.1:4933-6338 GCA_964588515.1 uncultured Nitrospirota bacterium | reverse complement strand
TGAGCGCACCTGTTTCTTCGGGGAGCTTTTTTTTCGATAGATGCTCGGCAAGGACAACGCCCCCGTCGGCTAAAAGCCTCCCGTCCGAAAGGAGAGGCAGGATTTCGTCCATCTCGGCAGTATGATACGGCGGGTCGAGGAATATTATATCCGCCTTAGCCTCGGTGAGGCGTCCCTTAACGAAATCCGAGGCTTTTTTGTTTATTATTACCGCCCTCGGACGGCATCCGCATCCCCTCAGGGTCTCTTCTATGGCCTCCGCGCTTTTCCGGCTCGCTTCGACGAAATAGACCGTCTGTGCCCCCCTGCTCATCGCCTCTATCCCCACAGCGCCCGTGCCCGCATAAAGGTCTATAAACACCGCATCCTTGAGCCTGTCCCCCAATATATTGAAGACGGATTCCCTTACCTTTGCGGATGTCGGCCTGAGGCCCGCCCCGCGGACGGCCCTGAGCCTCCTCCCCTTCATCTCACCTGCTATGACCCTCACGGGCGCGGCCCGGGCGGCAAACCGCATACGCCTGTCTCGCAACTCTTAAGCAGGGGCTGGGAGAGTTTCTTTCTTAAAAACGAAACCCAAAGGACTGCGATTACAACGGACATGACGGAATTGAGCCTTTCGGCATTCACCGCAAAGAAATTAGGCAAAACGGAAACCGGGTAAGCGATGAGCAAAAGCCACCCCTCGGGCCATCCGAAACAATACGCCTCCTTGCCTGTAAGCCCTGCCCCTGAAACGAGGACGAACCCGAGCCCTGCAAAGAATACCTTATCGCTCTGGGGAAACCCGAGGAGGCTTACCGCCTGAAGGAAAAACCCTATGGCGAGGCTCCTTAAAATAAACCGTTTTATCGCCGCCTTCCAGACCAGAAGATAGAGGCTCGAAAGCGCAACCCCGGCCTCGAACAAAAGAAACGGCACTATGTAAAAAGGCGACTTAAGGATATAAAGCACGGAAAAGGCAGTCGCCCCCGCCGCCTGCATGACAAACCCCACGCGGTAGGCGATGTCGTAAGACCTCGGATAATAAATCCCGGCCTCTCTTATCTGCTCCTCAAGCCCCTCCGCCATGATTGTGTATCTTACATCATAAGTCAGAGGGGTTCAAGGGCCGGGGCCTCCGGATAATTTGAGACTGCTGAAAAAGTCTTATTTCAGCGTCATTCCCGCGAAGGCGGGAATCCACTCTCCTTTGATTTAAAGAAAACTTGGATTCTCCGGTCGAGCCGGAGAATGACGAAAAAGGAGTTTTTCATGGCTCTCAATTTGGGGTCTTGACATCGGCCATATTCGATAGTATGGTTTATTTAAAGTTGCAATAAAGTCATGGACATATCCGTTGATATAAGTGTGGAGGCAGGGGTATGCACCCGTTTAAGGCGATAAAGGCGTCTTTTTCGTTAAG
>CAZPPU010000053.1:0-4923 GCA_964588515.1 uncultured Nitrospirota bacterium | reverse complement strand
TCTTGACATCGGCGATGTTCGATAGTATGGTTTATTTAAAGCTGCATTCTAAATTATGGGCACAACTATTAATATGGAGGCAGGGGTATGCACCCGTTTAAGGCGATAAAGGCGTCTTTTTCGTTAAGGCTTTCTCTGAAGGTCCTCGTGCTTGTGGCCCTCGTAACCGCGGTTTCGGGCTCGGCGCTTTACATATTCATGGAGAGGGTAACGCTACCGGCCTCTTACGGCGGGACGGTCGCAGGCATAGCCGGGTACAAGGCCATGGTCCTTAAAAAGAGCGCTCTCATCTACGCCCTCTTCACCCTGCTCATGCTTACGGGCGTAACACTCGTGGGGGTCGTATATTCGCACAGGGTGGCAGGCCCGCTTGAGCGGGTGAAGGCGGCGGCGAGGGAGCTTGCAAAAAGGAACTTCGGCGCGGATGTGAGGTTTCGGAAGCACGATGTAGTGCATCCCCTTGCCGAGAGCCTTAACCGGATGACGGGCAGGTACAAGGCGCGACATGCAAGGCTTCTGGAAAGCGCAAAACTGCTCGAGGAAGGCGCGCATGCCCTTGAGGCCGCAATAAAAAGTCATGACAAGGCAGGCATGGAAAGGGCGATGGATTCTCTTGCCTCCGCATCCGCCTCTGCGGAGAAGGCCCTTTCGGAGCTCAAGCTATGAGACATTTATACACCCTGCTCATAGTAGGATTGCTCGTCCTTATGATAATAGTCGCCGCATACACGGTTTCCGACACCCCGCACAACTTTACGGAGGCCGAATGCCGGGACTGCCACATAGACCACGGAAAAGACCCGGCAAGGCTCGCCGGTCCGATAACCGAGCTCTGCAGGGACTGCCACAAAAGGACGATACGGGCCAATACGCATCCGGTCGATATGTCCCCGCAGACGGCGAAGGTCCCCGGCGACCTGCCCCTTACGGACGGAAAAGTCACCTGCAACACCTGCCACAACATCCACGGCGAGGCCAGACAGATATTCGGCTACAGGTCGTACTTCCTGAGAAGGCCGGCCTCGGACCTGAGGTTCTTCTGCATCTCGTGCCATGAGGAAAACCGCGCAAGGCCCGGACATAAAGAGCTTGTAACCCTCGCCCACATGGGCAGTCAGTACATGGTCACGGACCCCGACCAGCCCCTCGACCCGCTTTCCATCGAGTGCATAGGCTGTCATGACGGCTCCCTAGGCACGGACGCACAGTTCGAGCTCGGCGAAGGCGTATGGAGGCACCCAATGACGATAGCGCACCCCATCGGCGTGCACTACAACACGGCGCGGATGAGGACACAGGGGCTCAGGCCCCCGGCGACGCTCGACAGAAAGCTCAGGTTCTATGCGGGCAGGGTAGGATGCGGCACTTGCCACGATATGTACTCCACGCTGGAGGCAAGGCTCGTTATGGACAATACGGACAGCAGGCTCTGCACGGCCTGCCACTACGACAAATAACGCCATGAAACAGCGCATGAGACGAAGGTATATCGTAGACGGGGAATTCCAGGGGAAGTTCATACTCGCCTTCGTCCTCGTATGCCTTTCGGGCATGGCGCTGTCCCTTATATTCTTTAACTACATGGCCGTAAGGGAGCTTGAATCCCTCAAATGGAGGATGGTCGTATACGAAAGCACGCTCGGGGGCGTGTTGACCCCTTATCTCGTTTACCTTTCCGCATTTGCCGTCCTTTATACCGCGGCCGCCCTCTCCATAGTCTCGTGGTTTCTTACATGGAAAGTGGCGGGCCCCATATACAGGCTGAGGGCGGATATGGACAGGATCGGCGAAGGCAACCTCCATCTGAGCGTGAGGCTTAGAAGAAACGACGCCTTCAAAGGGACCGCAAAAGAGCTCGATTCGATGGTCGTCGCCCTCAGGGAGCGGTTCGGGAGAATAGACGGAAACTACCGGGCCGCAAAAAAGGTGCTCGACTCCATCAGGGATTCGAGGGAAAACCTCTTAGCCGTAAAAGCCGAACAGCTCGTTCAAGAAGTGCAGGAACTCAACGACTCCCTGCGGGACTGAATTGTGGTAAGATTTCAAGATGGGGGCAGTGAAGGTCAAGGTAGTCGCAAGGATACTTCAGGCCAACGACCGGATAGCGGAAGAAAACAAGAGGCGATTCAAAGAAGCCGGGGTCTTCGTCATCAACCTTATGGGCGCGCCCGGCTCCGGGAAAACCTCTCTCCTTGAAAAGACCATCACTGCACTTAATGGAAGGCTCAGGCTCGGCGTCATAGAGGGGGATATCGCCGGCACATCGGATGCCGAGCGTATTGGAAGGCTCGGCGCGCCCGTCGTTCAGATAAATACGGGCGGGGCCTGCCACCTCGACGCCAATATGATAAGCGAGGCACTCCCCGACCTCCCCTTGGAGAAGCTCGACATTGTGTTTATCGAAAATGTCGGGAACCTTGTCTGCCCTGCGGAATTCAATGTCGGCGAGGACATGAAGGCGATGGTCTTAAGCATCACCGAAGGCCACGACAAACCGCTCAAATACCCCCTGATGTTCAGGGAATCCTCCGCACTCGTGCTCAACAAAACGGACCTCGCGCCTTATACCGACATAGACATGGCCAAACTCAAGGCCGATGCGGCCTCCCTGAACCCCGCACTTAGGGTCTTTGAGGTCTCCTGCCGCACAGGCGAAGGCCTTGACGGATGGGCCGGATGGCTGGCCGGCTTGAGATAAAAATCACCGGCATTGTGCAAGGGGTGGGCTTCAGGCCCTATGTCTACTCGCTTGCAAGCAGGCTCGGGCTTAAGGGCCATGTGGCAAATACGGCGGACGGCCTCCGGATAGATATCGAGGGCCAAGACACCCCTTTGAAAGACTTCGTAAGGAGTCTCCCGCTTGAGGCGCCCCCGCTTTCCCGGATCGTGGAAATCACGGTATCCCCCCTGCCTTTCTTAGGATACGGCGACTTCAGGATAATCGAAAGCAAAAACGAAGGACGCTTCACGCTCGTTTCCCCGGACATCGCAACCTGCGGGGATTGCCTGAAAGAGCTATTGGACCCCGATGACAGGCGATACCTTTATCCATTTATAAACTGCACGAATTGCGGGCCGAGGTATTCGATAACCCTCCGCATCCCCTACGATAGGGAAAACACCACGATGTCCGCCTTCAAGATGTGCCCGGAGTGCGAGACCGAATACAAAAACCCCAACGACAGGCGGTTCCATGCAGAGCCCAACGCCTGCCCTGTTTGCGGCCCGGAGGTGTCGCTTTACCCCTCCGGCCTCAAGGGGGCCGGGGCAATCGAGGAGGCGGCACGAATCATCCGCGAAGGAGGCATCGTTGCGGTCAAAGGGCTTGGGGGCTTCCACATAGCATGCGACGCCGCAAACGATCCTGCGGTGCGGAAACTGAGGGAAAGGAAAAGAAAGGGCAATAAGCCCTTTGCCCTTATGGCCCCGGATATCGAAACCATAGAGCAATCCGCCTTCGTCACGGACGAGGAAAGGGCACTGCTCCTTTCCGGAAGAAGGCCCATCGTGCTCCTTGGGAAAAGACCCGATAGCCGCATCTCCCCTTCGGTAGCGCCTAATAACAGATATTTAGGCTTCATGCTCCCCTACACCCCGCTACATTACCTCTTGTTTAAGGCTTCAAACACGGAAAGGAGAGGGTCACTGACCCCATTGACCCTGACGAGTGGAAACCTCTCCGAAGAACCGATAGCAAAAGACAACGACGAGGCGATAGAGAGGCTTTCGGGCATCGCGGACGCCTTCCTCATGCACAACAGAGACATATTCATGAGGGTGGACGACTCGGTGGTGCGGCGGGGCGCATCCCCGGTGAGGCGTTCGAGGGGATATACGCCCGAACCTGTCCTGCTTGAGGAAGACGGCCCGGATGTCTTAGGCGCAGGCGGGGAGATTAAAAACACATTCGCCCTGCTTAAGGGGAGGTTCGCAATCCTAAGCCAGCACATAGGCGATATGGAAAACTACGAGACCCTGAGGTTCTACGAAGAAAGCCTCGAAAACATGAAGGCCCTCTACAGGGCAGAGCCGGTTGCAATCGCACACGACCTCCATCCCGAATACCTCACGACCAAATGGGCGCAAAGGCAGGAAAAAATCCCCAAGTTCCCCATCCAGCATCACCATGCCCACATAGCCTCGGTAATGGCCGAAAAAGGGCTTAAAAAGAAGGTCATCGGCGTGGCATTCGACGGCACGGGCCTCGGCCCGGACGGGACACTCTGGGGGGGCGAGTTTTTGATTGCGGATTTAAAAGGCTTCGTAAGGGCAGGCCATCTCGTCCCGGTCCCCTTGCCCGGAGGAGAATCCTCCATACGACTGCCGTGGAAGACCGCGGTAAGCTATATAGCCCATAGCGCGGTCGGCGACCCGTCCCATTATCTCGATGCCGTCGGGTTTACGGAAAGATACGGCAGGGACGAGCTTGAGAAAGTCCTTAAGGTCATGGCCTCCAAAGAGCTTTCCCCTCTTTCTTCCGGCGCAGGGAGGCTCTTCGATGCGGTTGCGGCAACCATCGGCCTTTGCGATGAAAACACCTTCGAGGGCGAGGCCGCAATAGCCCTCGAATCCATCGTCGTCTCCGGGGTCGAAGACCGCTATTTTTACGACATCAAACGGAGCGGAAACGCCCTTGCGATAGACTTCTCGCTTACTATTATGGGGCTCATAGAAGACATAAGGGGGGGTGCAGGCAGGGGGCTCATTTCAACGAAATTCCACAATACGGTTTCAGCAGGGATTTCGAGGATGGTCGCCTGCATCCATAGAAACTACGGAGTTCTAAGTGTCGTCCTAAGCGGCGGGACTTTCCAGAACCTCTACCTGCTTGAAAAGACCGTGAACGCCCTTTCGGAAGAAGGGTTTGAAGTCCATACAAACGAGAAAGTCCCGTGTAACGACGGAGGGCTTTCCTTGGGGCAG
>CAZPPU010000052.1:0-10179 GCA_964588515.1 uncultured Nitrospirota bacterium | reverse complement strand
AAGAACGGCCTTTATTAGCGCAAGCGGCGCAAAGAAATTCAGTTGCAGGTTGAAATCATAGGCATCGAGGGGGACATCCTCGACAAAGCCGCTGACCGCCGTGCCGGCACAGTTAACGAGCACATCTACCGAATCGCCGAAACGGCCATGGACCTCCTCGACCAACGCGGGTATGCCGCCAAGGTTGAGAAGGTCGAATGGGAATGCCTCGGCGATGCCGCCTTTGTCTCTTATTGCGTCCCTCGCCGCAGTAAGCGCCCCGGCGTTTCTTGCCGTGAGGGCCACCTTAGCTCCTTCTCCGGCAAAGGCATTTGCCGTCGCCAGCCCGATTCCCGAGGAAGCCCCTGTCACTAAGACCACCTTGCCCCTGATGTCGAACCTTATTGCCGTAGCCCCCCCCCTTTAATTATAGAGGCTCATGCCATGAGCCTGCGATACATGTCGGATTTGAACAGCCCCTCCGGGTCCACCGACCTCTTGACCTCAAGGAAATCCTCATACTGCGGGTACATCCGCTCGAATATATCCCGTGGAAGGAGCTCGTCTTTTGCGAGGAACGCCTTGCCGCCGCAGTTAAGCGTATGCTCAAAGAGCGCCCTTGCAAACAGTTTGGTCTTTTCCGGGTCTCTGCCCCTCCGCTGGAGGGACACGCCGATGCTGTAGCCGTCGCCCGAATAGGATATCATGAAGTCGTCTCCGCTATGCGCCTTAAACCCGCAAAGAAGGGACTGAAAGCCGTGTCTTTGGCACAACCTGAAGACCTCGGCTACGGCCTCGGCCCCGGCATGTCTCGGTATGAGCGGCTGAAGCTCAAGAAAACCGTGCGGCCGGAACACCCGTTTGAGCTCCGGTATCCTGTTATGCATGAAATTGTATTCGGTAAAGAGCATCCTTTCTTTACGCATCCCCTTCAGTTTCGTCAGCAGGTAATTGGCGGAATTGGCCGGTCTTAAAAACGAAGGCCTGAAAAACGGCCTGAGGAGGTACCATGTCGGGGCCGCCGGGAGCAGGCCGAAAATCCGCATGGGCAATGTCAGGGACTTGGAAAGCCTTTCCCGGTCCATGCCCTCACCGTCCCCGGCCCATTTCGCCTTCACCACATATCCCCGTCCGAGGGCACGGCCCGTTGAAAACGCATCCACCCATGCGATGGAAAAATCCGAATCCGCCTTTGCCTCTTCAAGTTTTTCTATGGACTCCCATATGTCCCTCGACGGGGCAGTGGATACCTCGACAAAAGGCGACGGGACTCTCATTAGCTGAAGCGTCACCTCTATGATGATGCCGAAAAGCCCCATGCCGCCTATGACGGCCCTGAAAAGGGCCGGATTGGTTTGTCTGTCAAGGCTCAGGGTTTCGCCTGAGGCCGTAAGGAGCCTGAGCCCCTTCACTTGGGCCCCGAAATTGCCGTTTTTCCACGAGTCCTTGCCGTGGACATTGTTTGAGACTGCGCCGCCCACTGTTACCGCCATCCCCCCGGGACAGGCGGGAAGCGTCCAGTTCCATGGCAGGGCTGTGAGGAAGACCTCGGAAAGACGCACCCCGGGCTCCACCGTCATTATGCCCGCATCGTGGTCCCATTTCAGCGCCCTGTTCATCCGCGATATATCGAGGATTATCTGTCTGTCGTTCAGTATCATGTCGGCATAGGTGTAGCCCGCTCCCCGTGGACATATGGTATAGCCGTTCTTTCCGGCGAATTCGATTAGCCCTATGCACTCTTGGACGCTCGAAGGCCGGGCGACGAGGGATTCTGTGGAATGCGTCTCCGCATACGCCGTGACCGTTTCCCATGCAAGCCCTTCCGGGAGGGTCATCGCCGTTTCCCCCTTTTGCGTTTCCCCCCTTTGTCGTAACTGCCGTATGTTTTCGCAAGTCCGTCCCGGAGGCCGGTGAACCGGAAGCCGGGCAGTTTTTTAAGCAGGGCGGAACCCCTGAAAACGAGGTCTATGTCCTGCCTTCCTCCATAGACTTTTTCGATGCGGCGCCCGGAGAGCCCCTCTATCGTCTTTAAAATGCGGTTAATGGAATAACTTTTGCCGGCGACTATATTATATGTGCCTGTTATGCACTCAAGGAGGATATGTCTTACGACCTTGGGGATATCTCCGACAAAGAGGAAATCCCTGAGTTGCGAGCCGTCGCCTGCGACATTAAGACGGGAGCCGTTTGCCGCCGCCGCCATGAAGACTTTTATGGGGCTTTTGTGGGTATCGCCCGGCCCGTAGACCCCGGGGAGCCTCAACACGGTGTATGGGGTCCCGCTGTCGAGACATGCCTTTTTCAATATCAGCTCCGAGGCATATTTGGATATTGCATAATAACCCCCGGGTTGAACCCTGCTTCCCTCGCCGAGCGGGAGTTCGATGTTTTCCCTGCCGTATACATCCACCGTGCTGATGTATACAAGGTGGGACAGGCGAAGGGGGGCGACCTGCCTTGCGAGGTTCACGGCCATCTTGATGTTGGCCAGCAGACCTTCCGGGTTGTCCCCCTTGTCCCGTGTAACCGCGGCTGAAACTATAATGGCCGAGCCGGGCGTTATGCGCTTTTTCAGGGAAGACGCAGAACTTGGTTTTGTCAGGTCCGCATCTTTGGATGAAAGACCCGATACATTCAGCCGCCGGTCTTTGCCGAGTGCGGCTATGATATTCCTGCCGATGAACCCGGTTGAGCCTATGACGACGAGCCTGCCGCCTTCACTCATTATTGCCTATCCCGTTGTCTCAAGCCAGTATGCCTTTTTAAGGCCGATGGCCATAACCGAAAGCCATTTCGCCTTGGGTCTCAAATAATACCTGCCGTCCCTCAGTTCAAGCCACTTCATCTGCGTAAGCAATTCAAGACGGTGGTCGAACATCCGCTCAACCGGGTATATGCTCCTCAGCCTCTCCATGGTAAGCCCCCCCTTGCTGTTTACCAGCTCCCCGAGAATCCTTACCGAAACCGACCTCGCCACCCCGACATAAAAATGCAGATAACGAATTACGGCGAACATGCAGAAGGGCAGGGACACCCACGCATGTTCCGACAGCTTATATTTTAAAAACAGGCCGTAAAAGGCCGCAACAGACGAATATGAAAGCACTGCGATGACGGTTATGAGCGCTGCCCCTTTGCCTTTCGGTTTCAGACGCCATATTATCAAGTGCACGACAAAGAAAATAAAGAGCGCTATTACGCCGACGACTATCTGTTCCGGCATCGGCTCAGCCGCCTTCGCCCATCTTGAGGACATTTTTTACCAAAAGCCCCATCCTCCCTGCAAAACGCGCCCGCATACCCTTCGCCTTCAGTGTCTCTCCATCTATTTCGACAAGCCCCATCTTCTCCATCGTCCGAATTCTCTTCATGAGGAGCCCCTCCGCGCCCATCCCGCCGCCGTACTTCCCGATGATGCCGGTAAGGGTTAAAGAGCCATGGATGTGGACATCCATCATTATGCGGAGGGAAAACCCCCTGCAGAGCATGGAGAACGCCTCCGCATATCCGAGACAGAGAAACCCGCCGGTCGAAAACCCGGCTATAATGTAAAGGCCGGTGACCCCCGCCTGGCCCTTTGCCCAGAGGTTTGCCGCCAGCCAGAAGACCGCATAGACGACAAACGAAAACATCATGAACTTTACCGCCCGCCCGGCCTTCCCCGAAAGCCTTATAAGGGCGATGTGCGCGGCAGGCACAACCGGCGAAAGCATCACTGCCGTAATAACCGCCGACGATTCCTCGTGTCCCATCATCGGAAGGATTACCCCTTCCTTGCTATGACCAGCATGTTGTCGAACATGTTCACCGGTATATCGAGCCCTTCGGGTATCAGACCGAACAGGAAACGGACGACCCCGGAGGGCCTCCGGTTTTTCATGAATGTGTAGTAAAAACCCTGCTTCAGGTTCTTGTACGAAGTGGGGTATGAGATGTCTTGCACGGAAAAGCCGTATCTTTCAAGCAAAAGCCCTATGGTCTTTTGAGAGAAATAGTGCAGGTGAGTGGGGGGGTGTATCTTCCTCCATTTGCCCTTCCGGAGTCTGGGAAGCATAGCGCCTATGTCCGGCGTGTAGATGTAGAGCCTCCCGCCGCAGGTGCATTGCCGGGAGAGCTTCTCGATATATCTCTCCGGCTCTTTAAAGTGTTCTATTACATCCCACATGAATATATCGGTATATTTTTTCTCCTCTGGATATTCCAGAAAATCTCCGTGTATGAGGTTTTCCCCGAGGTTGGCCTTGCCGTAATCCACGGCAGACTTGTTGAGGTCAAACCCTGTGTAATCCAGACCCTCTCCAAGCTCCTCGCGCAGGGCCTTTGCGAAAAACCCGTGGCCGCATCCTATTTCGAGGACCGTTCCGATTTCGCTCCTTTGGACTCTCTTGAGGATGTGTTTTATTTTTTTCCTGAAATCCGACAGATAGACCCGGCCCGCATCGAGGTAGTGGAAATACAATCCCCCGTCTTTATAATACTCCTCGTATGCCTCCTTGAGCGATTTTTCGTCAAGTTCGATATTGGCCGTCATGAACGAACATGCCTGACATTTTAGGAGCACATTGTTATAGACGGGCTTGAATTCGCCGCCGCCGCAGACAATGCATTCCGTCATCGGACAGGTCTCCTCACCCGTTTATCCGTATGATGCTGCGGACGACTTCGCCCCTGCGCATGCCGGATATTGCGGCGTTTATCTCATCGAGCGGAAACCGGTGCGTTATCATCTCTTTTAATTTAAGCAGGCCCTTCCGGTAAAGAGCGATATACTTGGGTATGTCCACGGAGGGGTTGGACTCCCCGCCGTGGGAGCCGGTTATTACCTTCTCGAAGTGAAGCGGAAGCGAGTATCTATGTATCTTTTTGTCTTTCGGGGGGACTCCGACCAGTATGGTTCTGCCGCCGGCCGAGGTCACTTCATAGGCGGTCTCTATCACCTCTACGACGCCTGTGTTATCCACCGCGACATCCACCCCCTTACTGCCTGCTATTGCAAGAATCTCCGCTTTCGGGTCCGAGACCCTCGAGTTTATCGCATGTGTCGCCCCGAACCTCTTTGCCATCTCAAGTTTATGGTCGTATATGTCAATGGCTATTATGGGGTTGGCGGAAACGAGCGAGGCCCCCTGCACTATGTTGAGCCCCACGCCGCCCACGCAGAAGACCGCGATGGACTCGCCTATCTTCAAGCGGGCGTTGTTGTTTATCACCCCAAGGCCGGTCGTCACGGCGCATCCCATAAGGGCGGCCACCTCCGGGTCTATGTCCCCGTCCACCGGGGTCAGGCGGTTTTCCGAGACCACGGCATATTCGTTGAATGTCGTCACCCATCCGGCGTTTACGGTCTTGTCCCCCCATGTGTATCTTGGGGTTGCGGACTCGATGCCCGCTCCCTTCCGCCAGTGCATGACAACCCGGTCGCCCGCCTTTACGAATGAGACCCCCGGGCCTGTTTTTTCGACGACGCCGCAGCCTTCGTGCCCAAGGAGATGTGGTATGAACTTGTCCGGCCCTTTTACGCCGTCCATCTCCCCTATCTGCGAGCCGCAGATGCCGCTTACAAGCACCTTCACGAGGACCTGCCCGTACATGAGTTTGTCGGGAAGCTCGACCCCGGCTATCTCAAGCGGTGCGTTCTGCCCGACTAATATCGCCGCTTTCATCTTCATGTCATTCAAAGTATATGAAGGAGTGGTCGCCGGTGTAGCCCGCAAGGGCGAAGAACCACTCCCATTCCTTGACCGCAAAAAAGCACTCGCCGGTGAGCACCCAGCACATCATGTTTACCTTCTCCTCTTCGGTCCTGTAGGACTCTACGACGATGTATTTGTGCTTCCTGCCTACCCGCTCTATCTCCTTGAGGGCCGAGACCATGTCGTAACAATAGAGGTTGTGTATGGTGTTTAGGGAGATGACGAGGTCGAAGCTCCCGTCCCCGTAGGGCAGGGCCTTGGCGTCCCCGAGGTCGAGATACGGCCTTACCTCTTCCTTTGCATGTTCTATGGCATACTCCGATATGTCCAATCCCCTCACCTCTACGCCCGGCACGACTTGTGTGAACTCGTAAAGCAAAAACCCCTTTCCGCAACCCACATCCAATATTCTCATGCCGGGTCTTATCCCGTAATGGGCGGCCATCTCCTCGGCCACCTTACGCCAGCGGCCGTCGTAGCGGTAGCCGCCGTAGCCTAACCTGCGGTCTCCGTCCCAGTAGTCGTAGCCGTATTTTTTTGCTATCTTTATGGCCTCGGCCTTCGGGTATTCGGTCATCCTTGCGAGGTAATCCCGCTTTGTCTTTTTGTGAAGCGAGCTCATGAAGTCTACATAAGCCATAAGGTCTCCTATCTTAAAAGTTCCATAACGGCCCGTGTTATGCCTGCGCCCTTGAGACCGTAGTGTTCAAGCAAGAGCTCCTGCGAACCGTAAAGGTTCGGATAAGTGTCGGGGATAGCCAGCTTTTTGAACTTCTTTGAGCCGAGGCCCGCCTCTAAGATAAGTTCGGCCACGGCACAGCCAAGCCCCCCGACCGCCGAGTGTTCCTCGACGGTTACGACCGCTTTTGCGCCCGAAGCCTTCTTGAGCAATGTTTCGGCATCGATGGGTTTGATGGTGTGCATGTGAAGCACTGCCGCGCCTATGCCCTTTTCCTTAAGCGCATACGAGGCATCGAGCGCAGACTTGAGCATTATGCCGGTAGTAACTATCAGGGCGTCTTTGCCCTCTCGCATCGGGATGGCCTTCCCTATAACAAAAGGTTTTTCCGGTGAGCTGACTACGGGGTCGCCGCCTTTTGCGAGGCGTATGTATATGGGGCCGTCGTATTGGAGCGTCCGGGGCATGAGCCGCTTCATCTCCTCGGCGTCGCACGGCGCTACGACCGTCATGTTCGGGACGGCCCGCATGAGGGCTATGTCATCGAAGGCGATATGAGTCGGGCCGAGCGGGGCGTATACGAGCCCCCCGCCGCTTCCTATCAGGCGTATCTTCAAGTTCTGCATTCCTGCGTCAAGGAGCACCTGCTCGTAGCACCTCCGCGTGAGGAAGACCGCTATGGCGTTCAGGTAAGGCACCTTGCCGTTCATGGCAAGGCCGGACATCACGCCTATGATATTGGCCTCGGCGATGCCCTCCATGAAGAACCTCTCGGGCATTTCCCGCTTGAACTCGGAGAGGGTTCCACTGCCGAGGTCGGAGCCGAAAAACAACACCCGCTTGTCTTTTTTTGCGAGCGCATATATCTCGTTCATGCAGGCCTTTCTCACCTCGGCGCCCCCAACTCCCGGTAAAGCGTGTTCATCTCCTCATCGGATATCTTGCTTTTATGATGCCAGTCTGCATTGTGCTCTATCGAAGCGATGCCTTTGCCTTTCAGGGTGTGGCAGATTACGACATTGGGCCGCTCTGCATCGAACGGGACGCTTCGGAAAACCTGCCCGAGACCGGCGACATCGTGGCCGTCCACTTCTTTTACGGCAAAGCCGAAACTGCGCCACTTCTCGGCAAACGGATCGAGGTCCATGACCTCGCAGGTCTCGCCGTAACACTGCATCTTGTTATAGTCTACGATTGTTATCAGGTTGGCGAGCCTGTGTTTGCTTGCGCACATGGCCGCCTCCCAGACGGAGCCCTCGTCGCATTCGCCGTCGCTCATGAGCACGAATGTCCTGAAGGCCCTGCCGTCGAGTCTTGCGCTGAGGGCAATGCCCGCGCCTATGGAGAGCCCGTGTCCGAGGGAGCCGGTGGACGCCTCCACCCCGGGCGCCTTCATGTATTCCGGGTGGCCGCCGAGCATCGCCCCGAACCCGCAAAACCCGTAAAGCTCCTGCCGGGGGAAAAACCCCTTCCTTGCGAGGGCCACATAGAGGGCCAGACATCCGTGCCCTTTGCTCAGTATGAACCGGTCCCTGTCGGGCCAAAGCGGGTTTTGAGGGTCTACCCTGAGGACATCCTCGTAAAGGACCCTGATTATCTCGACCGAGGAGAGGGCAGAGGGCAGGTGCCCGCGCCGGGCGCGGTCCATCATGTCTAAGATATCCTTCCTGTAATCCAAGGATATGCCGTCGAGCGCCGTATCTTCCAATGGTTTCCCCATTCTCTTAAAGCGAAAGCGGGAAAGCCCCTCTCGCAAATTCCTCTTTGGCCGCAGAGAGCTTTTCCCTTGCCTTCTTCAACTGTCTGGATTTATTATAACTTTTTGGCGAATCCGTGTGCAAAAACGGGTTGAGCATGAGTAGGCACCACTTCAGGGCCGAAAGCCGGTAGGCAAGCGGAAGTCTCTTTATCAGGGCGTCTTCGTTATCGAAAAAGCCGAGCACATCCTTTAAGAACTCCTCCCTGTAGGCCGGGGGCAGGGGCACGGCGGGCTGAAGATAAAAATCCGATATGAGTTTTGCCGGGTCGTCCCACCCGTAGTACTCGAAGTCTATGAAGACGAGCGTGCCGTCCTTCTGTCTGATGGCGTTATGAAAGCCGAAATCCGAAGGGCTGAGCGTCATCTCCCCCCTTGCTATCGCTTTTCCAACCGTAATGCCTCGTTTCCGGGCGTCTTCAATCACACGGCTCTTTACTTGGGCAAACAGGGGCTGAAACTCCTCGTTGAGGAACCGGCCGAGTCTCTCATCCCCCGGCGTAGCCCCACGGGCGGAGTCCCTCAACTTTTTGAGCCTGCGCTCGACGGACTCGATATATGCTCGAATGCTTAAGCACGCCTCCGAGGCTATGGGCTGGTTTTCTGCGCCCCGGGCGTTAACGAGCGAGTGCACGGCCCGCAGGAAATCCACGGCCATCTTCGCCTCCCCGACCGTGACCTCTCCGGGCTTGAGCTTTGAGCCGCTTACAAAGCCGTAGATGCCGATGTTATGCCCGGCGTCCAGACAGACGGGCCGGGGGATGTTCCGTATGCCGTTTTCCCAGAGGAAAGTAAGGGCCGTAAACTCGGTGCGAAGCCTGTTGCGTGTGTCCGCAGGGTGCGAGATGTACTTTTTAACGAAGTACTCGCCCCTGCCGGTTGCGACCCGGAAGACCATGCTGTTGTATCCAAGCGACAGGCGTCTCGATGAAACGACCTCTTCTCCCAGAGGGCCTCTCAGCAGGCCGGCTATCTTCCTACCCGAAGAGGTATTCATGTATCTCGCCCCATGTGCCGAACCTCGTTATGCCCTCGAGGTTCGGGCCGGTATTCGTGGAGTAAAGAATCTTCCGGACGCCGGCAGGGAAGTCCGGATGCTCGAGCACCTCATCGAGGTCGTCTATGTAAATATCGCAACCGCAGGCTTTTATTGCATCGAACTTCTCCGCTAAGGTGCCTACGAACACCACATCGTCCTCGGCAATGTCGTAGCCTTGGAGAAATCCCCTGTCCCCTATCCATTTTCGGGCCGCCTCGCGCAGGTCGTATTGGGGCCCCATGGCGGGATACCGGGTCTTATGGCTGATAATCGAGATGCGGATTCCCCTGTTTTTGCATTCGGCAAGAAAGCGCTCGATGCCCGGGGCGGGTTCCGCATCTTTGATATAGTAGCCGTATACGATGGCCTGAAGCTCTATCCACTTCGGCTCGCAGTTTTCGAGGAGGCGGACATGGTAGCGTATGCTTTGTTTGGTCTTCTTCACCGAATGGTCTACGAGCCCGAGTCGCAGGGCGTGGGTGTAAAACACATCGTCGTAAGTTACGATCGTGTTGTCGAAATCGATTCCGATGCGTTTGATGTTTCCGGTGATTTCCGTCATCTCAGGGCTTGTGTATGTACTCTATGGGGGTCTTTATCAGCTCGCCGTAATACTTCTCGACCCAGTCTACGACTTCTTTCAGGCCCTCATCTAATTTTATGACGGGCTTCCAGCCGAGTCTGCTCCGGATTTTTTTGGAACTGATGACATACGCCTTGTCCTGTCCGAGGCGGTCCTTAACGGTCTCGGCGCATTCGCTGAAGTCCTTCCCTAAAAGGGTCGCTATCTTTTCCACGAGTGCGCGTATGCTTATCCCCCCGTCGTCGGGAGACACATGGTAGACCTCGCCGTTTTCTCCATCCCTTGCGATGCGCAATATGGCGCTACAGACATCGCGGATGTGGATATAGGACTTCACGGCAACGCCTCCTCCATGAAGCTGAATTTTTTTTCCCTGCTTTATGGAGATGACGGTTCTGGGGATTATCCTGTAAAGTTGCTGATAGGCGCCATAGACATTTGTCGACC
>CAZPPU010000051.1:0-10278 GCA_964588515.1 uncultured Nitrospirota bacterium | reverse complement strand
CCCGCTCTTTTTCCGAATACAAGGCCCTCAAGAAGGCTGTTGCTCGCAAGACGGTTTGCGCCGTGCACGCCGGTGCATGCGACCTCGCCTGCGGCAAAAAGCCCCTCCAAGTTCGTCCTCCCGTCGAGGTCCGTCTTTACGCCCCCCATCATGTAATGGGCCGCAGGGCTTACCGGGATGAGGTCCCTCGTTATATCCACCCCGCACTGAAGGCAGGTCGCATGGATTCTCGGAAACCGTTTTTTAACGAAGGCCCCGTCGAGATGGCTCAGGTCGAGATACACATGAGCGCTATCTGTCTTTTGCATCTCGGCCATGATGGCCCTGGACACTACATCCCGCGGGGCAAGCTCGGCATCGGGATGGTAGGCCTTCATGAAGAGCGTGCCTTTTATGTTCCTGAGCCTGCCGCCCTCCCCTCTCATCGCCTCGCTCAAAAGGAAATGCGGGGCCGAGGGCAGATAAAGGCTCGTCGGATGAAACTGCACGAATTCCATGTCCTCAAGGACAGCGCCCGCCCTGTAGGCGATGGCAATGCCGTCTGCGGTCGCAACGGGCGGGTTCGTCGTCCTTGAGTATATCTGGCCGCCGCCTCCGGTTGCGAGGATTACCGCCCGCGCAAAGACCGGGACAACCTGCTTTTCCCTGAGAAGAAGGGCGCCCAGGCACCTGCCCTCTTCGATTATAAGGTCTACGGCCACGGTAAACGGAGACCGCTTCACAGAGGTCAATGTCCTTACCTTCTTAAGGAGGACCCTTTCAAGCTCCTTGCCGGTGGCGTCCCCGTGGGCGTGGAGAATCCTCTTTCTTGAGTGTGCGGCCTCAAGCGTGAAGGCCAACTTCATGCCCTCCCTGTCGAATTCCGCGCCCCATGATATAAGCTCGCCAATTCTCTCCGGCCCTTCCTCCACGAGCGCCTTGACGGCGTCTTCCCTGCACAGGCCGTCGCCCGCCCTCAGTGTGTCTTCGTAATGGATGCCCACTTCGTCCTCGTCGCTTAGGGCCACGGCAATGCCGCCCTGCGCATAATTCGTCCCGCTCTCCGAGGGGATGTCCTTCGTGGCTACGAGGACGCGGCCGTGCGGGGCAAGCTCTATCGCGGCCCTGAGGCCGGCCACCCCGCTTCCGATTACGAGGAAGTCCGGTTTATCGGGCATCTTTGCCTCTCAGGTATCCGTCCATGAGCTCTCCGAAGTCCGATATTTGCGGAAACTCCGAAGAGACCCTTGCCGGCTCTCTGGAATTCGCCTTAGTCTTAAGGAGTATGTATCTTATCCCGAACTTCCTTGCGGCCCTGAGCACCTCCTCGGTGTCGTCTATGAAGAGGGTCGTTTCTTTGTCGAACCCCAAGAGGGCCTCCGCCTTTTTCCAGAACTCCGGTGTCTCCTTCGGAGCCCCCATGTCGAAGGAGGCCACGACCTTGTCGAAGTGTTTCCCGATGCCCGTCTTTCTGAATTTTATGTCTATGGCCTTGTAATGGGCGTTTGTGACGAGAAAGACCTTTTTCTTATGCCTTCTGAGGGCGGTCAGGAACTCCTCCACATGGGGGTGGACTTCTATAAGGTGCCTTATCTGCTCTTTCAGGGCCGGTATGTCTAAGTCAAGCTCCTTGGACCAGAAGTCAATGTCCGTCCAGTTGAGCGTGCCTTCGTGCCTCTTGTACCTGCCGAAGAGCTCTTCTCTTGCTTTTCCGAATGTGATATTGCGCTTTTCGGCGTATTTCTCAGGCACGAGGTGCTCCCAGAAATAGTCGTCGAAGTACTTGTCAAGGAGCGTGCCGTCCATATCCAGGAGGACGACCTTTATCTTATCGAAGGGGATGCCTTTCATGGCTCATGTTCCTCATTATGCAGGATTTCCGTAATAATCACATCGAGCAATTCCGAAGGGCTTACTATCCTCAACCGACGCTTGTCCTTCGGCCTTAATGCCCCAAAGCCCTTTTTGTCCCCCGTAACGAGGAAATCGGCGTTTGCATTGCAGGCCGATACAAAAACCGGGATGTCCTTATCGGAGATGCCGGCGGAAGGGTTCCTTAGCTCTTGGGCCGAAGGCATCGGAACGATTTCAAGGTTCAGCATGGGAAGATATTTCTTGTATACCGGAATCGCCTCCGGCATCTTTTTTTTCAAGTTCCGTTCTATCTCAAAGATATTGTAATGTCCGGTCGCCCCTTTGAGGGCCGGAAGCTTCAGAGATAATAAATCAAGGATTATGCGCGGCGCCCCGGTTTCGGAATAAAGCCCTGAAAGGATAACATTCGAATCGAGGAAGACCTTAACCGGTCTTTTTACCATAAGTCTCTCTGTAAAGGGCCTCCCTCTCTTCCTTAAGCCCGGCAGTCAGCTCCTCAACGGACAACCCCGATTCCCTCAGGAGCCTCCTTAACAGCCTCCGCGCTTCGTCCAGCTCAAGCCTCCTCGGCGCAACGACGATGGAGTCGCCCACGGGGATTATGGAAACCACCTGCCCTTCTTCGAGACGGCTCGCCTCCCTTATCTTTTTGGGGATGGTAAGCTGACCCCTCGGCTTTATCTCCGCCACCAGCGATTTAACGGGCATGCCTCTCACCTCCATATTTTTATGATTTCAGAATATCAGAATTCGAAAATTTTTGCAATCCGGGGGTCATAGGGGGCATGCGCCTTCTTAAAAGGATGGGGGGAGGCACGGCCTCCTGCGATATTGGTCAATGCCCCCCACAGGGCGGGAAAAATAAATCAGTAGGCCTCGGAGGTCCACATCTCCTTTGAGAACCTTACGACCAGATTCCTGCCGGAGTCCTTGGCCTTGTAGAGGGCGATGTCGGAGAACTTTATGGACTGCCAGAAGTTGGCCGTGTCCTTCGGGAATTCGCACACCCCTATGCTTATGGTCTTTTGTATAAAACCCCTCGGCATCTTGACCTTCGTATCCTCGAGCCTCTTTCTGATTGTTTCGGCCACCTTGACGGCCTCCCCGTCCTTCGTGTCCTGAAGCACGGCAAGGAACTCCTCGCCGCCGAACCTTACGACTATGTCCGAAGTCCTCACGGATTCCCTTATGATATTGGCGGTCTCCCTGAGCACGGTATCGCCCACATTATGACCGTATGTGTCGTTTACCTCCTTGAAGAAATCGAGGTCGCACATGAGAAGGCCGATGGCGGTGCCCCTCCGGTGGGTAGTCGCCACGAGGGTCTCGGAGTACTCCTCGAGAAACCTCCTGTTGTAAAGCCCGGTCATCGGGTCCCTGAGGGAGGACTCCTTGAGGGTATCCATCAGTCTTTTGGCCTCGAGCACGGGCAGGGATTCCTGTATGTATTTTCGTGCCCTAAGAACCCGCTTCTGGACCTCCTCGAAGGGGGCGTCCTTTTCAAAGACGAACTGGGCGACGCCGCCTGTGGAGTCCCCTATTATCATCGGCACGCAGATATGGTGCCTTTCCCCGTTTCCGAGGAACTGCTTGCATATGCCCGGGTAGTAGGCGGAGGAGACCGCGTCGCCGGTCTTTTTGGCCCGGCAGAGGTTGCAGTTTACGAGTATGTCCTTGTTACAGGTGTCGTTTTCCGCGCTCCCCGGGACGAACATCGGCCTCATTATGTTTTTACTGTTTGAGACCTCGTAAATCTGGAAAGGGGAAAGTCCCAGCAATGTAAATGTATTGCCGAGCCTGATGTAGATGTCCTGCGGGGTATCGTCCTCCTCGATGACCTTCTTGAAGGAGTTCATGTCAGAGACCGCATCGAGGAGCTTGTTGAATTTGGCTGAAAGCTCGCCTATCTCGTCGCTCGATTCGATGGTTATCTTCTTTGTGAGGTCTATATCGCCCTCGGCGAGCGAGCTTACCTGCTCTATCATCGTCTTGATGGGCTTTGTCAGTGACCTTGAAATCCAGAAGGCAAAGAACATAAGAAGAAGGATGGCAAGGAGCGCGGCTATAAGTATGAACTTCCTTGCGCCCGGGTCGTCTGCGGCCATGAAGCCTATCGCAGAGATGAGGATAAACCACACCCCGACTCCGGAGGAAAACACGAGGAACTTCTTCCTGATAGGCATATCACGGAAGGTGACGAAATTGACGGCCTTGCTTATTAACTCCCTGTTCACCAAGTCCCCCAAAGCTACGGGTTTAATTTACCATAGAGGCAAGACCGTTGTAAATAGGTGTTTTAGGGAGGATTTAAGGGGGGCGGGACAAGGTCCCGCCCCATCTTTTAGCTTACTTAAGGAGCTTGAAAGGATCCACAAAGAATACTATCAGTACCACGACAAGCGCGTAAATAGCAAGGGACTCTATCATCGCAAGACCGATGATGAGAGTTGTCGTGATCTTCCCCGATGCCCCCGGGTTTCTGGCAATGCCCTCGCAGGCCCTGCTAAGGCCGAGGCCCTGCCCTATGCTGGCGCCGAAGGCCGCAACCCCGATGGCTATGCCACAGCCCAACACGGCCATCGCAAAGTAATTGAGCTTTGCGTCGGACGCCGCCGGCGCAGGGGCCGCCGCCGCCTCGGCAAATGCCAAAGGCACGAACATCCCGATGAGGATAAGGCTAAGTAATGAAACTGCAATCGTCCTTTTCATTCCGTCCCACCTCCTTCCTTTCTTGGGGCTACGAGCCCCTGCGATATTAATGGGCCTCCTCCACGGCGCCTGCAAGATAAAGCGTCGTAAGGAGGGTGAAAACAAACGCCTGAACTACGCTGACGAGCACGCCCAGGCCTAATATCGCTATGGGGACTATGGCCGGCGCAAGTATCGCAAGCACAAGGAGTATTATGTGCTTTGCGACCATGTTCCCGAAAAGCCTGACCGAAAGCGTAAGCGGCCTTGCCAGATGCCCTATACCCTCTATGAAGAACATCAGCACCATAAGGGGTAGCGCCACAAGCGAGCGGATAGGCCCTAAGAAATGCTTCATATAGCTTGGGCCGTGCGCCCTCAGGCCGAAGTAGTGGGTTGCGAGGAACACGGGGATGGCCATGGAGGCCGTCATGTTTATGTTGCTCGTCGGGGATACGAACCCGGGGACGAGCCCCATGAAATTGCATACCAGTATGTACATAAAGAGGGTGCCTATAAGCGGGGAAAGCTTCTTTCCCCAGTGGTGGCCGATGTTTTCGTCGGCGAGCTTCACCATCGCCTCGACCACGGTCTCCACGACATTCTGAGTCCCCTTGGGCACTAACTTCAGGGAGCCCCTGATTGCAAGGGAGACGCCTATTATTATCAAAGACGCAAGAAACGCAAAGGACACAAAAGGCGGCACGACATGGGGGTCTATCACTATATCCATCAAGGTAGCCTCTTCCATACTATACCCTCCTGAGGAAAAAGTAGTCTATGTTACTGAAAAGGGAGCCTATTGTCAAGGGCATGGTTTTTGGGTATAATAGCCGGATGAAACGGCTTTTGCTTTTCGCGGTCTTTGCCCTCATAGGTGCGGCGGCCATACTTGCCCTCTCAAGGCCCGATGTCTTTGGCTTCGGGGAGATTGCCGGCTCATGCGAGACGGACTGCCAGAAGTGCCATAAGCTCGAAAAAGAAGAGGCCGCATCCATTCTTAGGGGCCTTAACCCCAATGTAGAGGTCTTGGATGTGAGGCTAAGCCCTGTGCGCGGACTCTGGGAAATAGCCGTTGCGCTTCAGGGGAAAAAGGGCGTCTTGTACCTCGACTTCTCAAAAGGCAACCTCATTCAGGGCGACATTCTGAAGATAGAGACCAAAGAGGACCTGACCGTGCAGAGGCTTCAGGAACTCAATAAGATAGACCCCGCAAGCATCCCCCTCGAGGGCGCCCTCGTCATGGGCAAGAAGGACGCAAAATACTCCGTAATCGTCTTTACGGACCCGGACTGCCCCTACTGTAAGAGGCTCCATCAGGAGATGAAGAAGGTCCTCGAAAAAAGGGACGACATAGTCTTTTTCCTCAAGCTCTATCCGCTCGTCAACCTGCATCCGGCCGCATACGAAATGTCAAAGGCCGTATCCTGCGAAAAGTCCCTGAAGCTCCTTGAGGACGCCATGAACGGCAAGTCCCTGCCCAAGGCATCCTGCGAGGACAAAGAAGTGGACGCAAACATCAAGTTGGCTGCAGAGCTTGGCATCTCAAGCACCCCCACCATAATACTCCCGGACGGCACGGTAATCGGGGGCTTCGTGGAAGCCGACGCCCTCATAAAGCTCGTAGTCAAATAAGACTCCATCGGTTATAATAATTCATGTCAAAGGTGCAGTGTGAGCTCTGCCCCACGGAATGCGTTTTGGGCGAATACGAGGTCGGCGGCTGTCGGACGAGGATGAACAAAGGGGGCGTGCTTTACAGCCTCGTTTATGGAAAGCCCTGCGCCGTGCACATAGACCCCATCGAGAAAAAGCCTTTCTACCACTTCCTGCCGGCGACTGCGGCGTTTTCCATAGCCACGGCGGGATGCGTCTTAGGGTGCAAGTTCTGTCAGAACTGGCAAATCTCACAGGCAAAGCCCGAGGAGACCGACTACACGGAACTCCCGCCCGAGGAGGTCGTAAGGCAGGCCGCATTTTACCACTGCCGGAGCATCACATACACATACACCGAGCCAACGGTCTTTTACGAATACATGCTCGATACCGCGGTCATCGCAAAGGCGCAGGGCATAAAGAACACGGCCCACACATGCGGCTATATAAAGGAAAAGCCCCTGAGAGCGCTTGCAAAGTACACGGACGCCGCGGATGTGGACCTCAAGGCGTTCTCCGAGGACTTCTACGGCCGCATCTGCGGCGGAAGGCTCAAACCGGTCTTGGATGCTATAATTATTCTCAAAGAAGAGGGGGTATGGGTGGAGCTTACAAACCTTCTGATACCTACGCTTAATGACGATATGGCCGAAATAAGAGAGATGTCGAGGTGGATTTACAAAAATGCAGGGCCCGACACGCCCCTTCATTTTTCGAGGTTCTTCCCCTATTACAAGCTCACGGACCTGCCGCCCACGCCGGTTGAAACGCTCGCTGCGGCGCGGAAGACCGCGCTCGATGCCGGGCTCAGGTATGTCTACATAGGGAACATGAGAAGCGAGGCGGAAAACACATACTGCCGCCACTGCGGGAACCTCCTCATAGAGCGGAGAGGTTATTTCGTGGCGAGGAACTCGGTCGCCGGAGGCAGGTGCGGGTTCTGCCGGAATCCGGTCCCCGGGGTGTGGAATTGATGAAGAAAGAAAAAAGACCCGGCTGGGACGATTACTTTATCGGGATATCGAAGGCCGTATCGAGGCGGGCCACATGCCTCAGGCGGAAGTACGGCGCGGTGATTGCAAAGGAAAACACAATCGTCTCCACCGGCTATAACGGCGCTCCAAGGGGCATGAAGGACTGCCTCGATATCGGAAGGTGCACGAGAAAAGAGCTTGAGATACCCCACGGCGAACGATACGAGCTCTGCCACAGCGTCCATGCGGAGGCCAACGCCATAATCAGGGCCTCGGCAGAGGAACTCCGCGGCGCCGTAATTTACATATCCGGCGCCGACGGCAAGGGCGAGTGCGGAAGCGAGCCCTGCATGATGTGCAAGCGCATGATTCTCAATGCGGGCATAAAGAAGGTCGTCTACTCCGACGGAAACGGCGGCCTTATGAGCGTAAACCCCTCAAGCTGGCTGAGGAAAAGGATTTGACTGGGCTTCTTAAGCACATAGGCTTGCGGGACATACTCGATATCCTCATCGTCTCGGTCGTGCTCTATAACATCCTCAGGATAATCAAGGGCACGAGGGCCGCACAGATGCTCATCGGCCTTATCGTTCTTCTGGCGGCCTCTTACGCATCGAGGCTCCTGCCGCTTTCCACTTTGGACTGGCTCCTTCAGGGCTTCTGGGCATATATCGTGATTGCCCTGATTATACTCTTTCAGCCGGAAATCAGGCTGGGCCTCGCAAAGATAGGCGAAACCCGGTTCCTCAGTGCCCTCTCCACGGCAGAGGAGCTTAAAAGCCTCGAGGAGATAGTCAAGGCCGCGGTCTCCATGTCGAACAGAAAAATAGGGGCGTTGATAGCCATCGAAAGGGAGACCGCACTCAAGGACTATGTAGAGGTGGGCGTGCCCCTCGATGCGAAGGTATCGAGGGAGCTCCTCATGAGCGTCTTTCACCCCACATCCCCCATCCATGACGGTGCGGTCGTCATAAAAGGCAACAGGGTCGTGGCCGCAGGGTGCTTCCTTCCGATAGCGCCCTCAACGGAAATCAGCAAGGCCCTCGGCACGAGACACAGGGCCGCACTGGGCCTTTCCGAGGAGACGGATGCGGTCACCGTGATAGTGTCCGAGGAAACGGGCGCGATATCCCTTGCAATCGGGGGCAAGTTGGAAACCGGATTGGATATGGCCGGCCTCAGAGTCGGTCTGACCGATTTGTTTGCGGCAAAGAAGGGCTCAACAAAGAAGGGCTCAAGATGAGAGGTAATCTCTGGCTTAAGGTTGCGGCCTTTGCCCTTGCGGTCTTCATGTGGTCTTTCGTGGCCTTAAGAGAATCCACCGTCTCAATCGAGGCGCCCATTGAGTTCACAGGGCTTTCTCAGGATGTCGAGGCGTCTGAGGCGGAAAGCACAACGCATGTCACACTGACCGTAAAGGGGCCGGAGAGGCTGCTGAAGGAACTGAAGTCGGGGGATATTCATGTCTCCCTCGACCTCCGCGGGGCAAGGCCCGGAGTGCGAAGGAAAAGCGCCGAGAGGCTTGTCATCAAGCTCCCGCCCCTCATAAAGCTCGCGGGCATCACGCCTTCGGCCATCAGCGTAAGGCTTGAGGAGAAAAGATGAAACTCTTCGGAACGGACGGCATAAGGGGCAGGGTCAACAGATATCCGATGACCCCGGAGTGCGTGCTCAAGATAGGGATGGCCGCGGCAAGCGTCCTTAAGAAAGAGCACGGGAAAAACACCCTCCTCATAGGAAAAGACACACGGCTTTCCGGCTATATGCTCGAAAGCGCGCTCACATCCGGCATCTGCTCGATGGGCATGAATGTCATGCTCACAGGCCCGATGCCCACGCCCGGGGTGGCATACCTTACGAGGGCACTCAGGCTCGATGCCGGGGTCGTGATATCGGCCTCCCATAACCCCTTTGACGACAACGGGATAAAGTTCTTCTCCGCAGACGGCTTCAAACTCCCGGACGAACTCGAAGAAAAGATGGAACGGCTCGTCCTCGACGACCGGATAAGGGATATCCCCATGGGCACCGAAATCGGCAGGGCCTTCCGGCTCGAAGACGCAACCGGAAGGTATATTGAATACATAAAGTCCACCATCCCGAAGGGCATGACGCTTGAGGGCATCAGGGTCGTCGTTGACTGCGCAAACGGCGCGGCATACAAGGTCACGCCCTCGGTCCTCAGGGAATTAGGGGCCGAGGTCTTCCCGATAAACGACTCCCCGGACGGAACGAACATAAACAGGGATTGCGGCTCCCTTCATCTGCCTGTCCTGAGAGCCGCCGTAAAAAAACACCGCGCCCATGCCGGGGTCGCACACGACGGGGATGCGGACAGGGCGCTTTTCTGCGACGAGAAAGGCTCTTTAGTGGACGGCGACCACATATTGGGGATGTGGGCCGTAGAGATGAAAAGCGAAGGCAGGCTCGGAAAAGACACGGTCGTTGCCACTGTGATGAGCAACCTTGGGCTTGAGCGCTACCTTTCGGACCGGGGGATAAGGCTCATCCGGACAAAGGTGGGCGACAGGTCCGTCACTCAAAAGATGCTCGAAGGCGGGTATAACTTAGGCGGCGAGCAATCCGGGCATATCGTATTTTTCGACTATAACACCACAGGAGACGGCCCGGTCACGGCGCTCCATGTCCTCAGCCTGATGAAGAAGAGGGGACTGCCGCTTTCCGCCCTCGCAGGGGAGATTGCGCTTTATCCGCAGGTCCTCGAAAATGTCCCTGTAAGGCAGAAAGACTTCAAGCATGTCCCGGAGATACAGGCCGCAATCAAGAGGGCCGAAGAAGAACTTAAGGACAAAGGGAGGCTCTTGGTCAGGGCCTCGGGCACGGAGCCCAAAATCAGGGTGATGGTCGAGGGCGAAAGCTTAAAGACCATAAAGAGACTTGCCAAAGGCATAGCGGAAACAATCAGAGAAACACTCTGATGGTCTTTCTTTATTTCCCCCTCGGAGCGGCGGCCTTTCATGCATTCCTCTACTTCCCGTATCTGACCGCAGTGGGCCTTGCCGTTTCGGTTTTGCTTCTCGTCAGGAAACGGCGGCTTCTCTTTGCAGGCGTCCTGCTCCTCGGCCTCCTCTATGCCCTGATAAGG
>CAZPPU010000050.1:0-10604 GCA_964588515.1 uncultured Nitrospirota bacterium | reverse complement strand
CAGAAGGCAAGCCCGTGGCTGTTTTGGTAGGCATAACGAATGCGGACATGGAGACCGTCTCCCTAAGCAATAATCCACGGTTCATTGCCCTGATTGAGCGCTCTCGCACAAGACGGAAATCGAAGGGCGGGGTTTCCGCAGAAGAAATGCGCCGGCGGCTGGAAATATGCCCGTAAGATTATATCTAACCTAAGAAGCCAATAAATCCCCAAGCGGGCACTCCGCGCAGAGGGGTTTGGGCCTGCAATAAGTCTTCCCCACGCGCACAAAAAGGGCGTGATATTCGTTGAATAGCCGGACATCTTTCTTGAGCGATGAGTGGAAAAGCTCTTGAAACCCGTGATAAGGCTCCTCATGTCCCATAATACCGTGTCTTGAAAGCACACGCTTCGTATAGGCGTCTATGACGAAGACCGGCCTTCCGAGGGCATAAAGCAGGATGGAGTCTGCGGTCTCCGGCCCTATGCCGTGAACGCCCAAGAGGCCCTCGCGGAGGGCGGGGGTCTTTAGGGTCTTTATCCGCGTGAGACTGCCATGATAATCGTTCATAAGGAAGGCCATAAACGCCTTGAGCCTCCGGGCCTTTACATTGAAGTATCCGGCAGGCCGGATGAGCCGGGCAAGGTCGCGGATGGGCATCTCGTTCTGGGCCTTTGCCGAGAGGGCATGGGCTTTCTTGAGGTTTACTATTGCCCGTTCGACATTGCCCCAGTTCGTGTTCTGGGTGAGTATTGCGCCCACGGCTATCTCAAAGGGGGTATCCCCGGGCCACCAACGCTGGGGGCCGAAGGCCCGGTAGAGCCGCCTATAAATTTCCATGAGCGCGGGCTTTTTCAAAGCGCTATTCGTGCCTCAACGCCTCTATCGGGTTAAGGAGGGAGGCCTTGTATGCAGGATAATAACCGAAGAATACTCCTACCATGGCCGAAAACCCGAAGGCAAGGAGTATGGAAAGCGAAGAGACCGAGATGGGCCAGCCGGCAATCAGGGATATCATCTTGGAGCCTGCCGTGCCGACTGCGATTCCGACGGCCCCGCCTGCCAGCGAAAGCACGAGGGCCTCGATTACGAACTGAAGCCTTATGTCCCATGTCTTTGCGCCCACGGCCATCCTTAACCCTATCTCCCTCGTCCTTTCGGTGACGGACACGAGCATGATGTTCATTATCCCTATGCCGCCTACGAGCAGGGAAACCGACGCTATGGCCCCAAGAAGAAGGGTCATGACCCTTGCCGACTGCGCCTGCGCCTGCATCATCTGCGTGAGGTTTCTCACGGAGAAGTCGTCGTCCTCGCCCCCGGCGATACGGTGCCTTTGCCTTAGAAGGCCGGTTATCCGGGTCTCCGCGGCCTCGAGGTCTTCGGCGCTTTTTGCCTTTACCATGATTGCGCCGACCGTGCCCGGGAATGCCGTGCCGAAGAGCTTTTTTTGCGCCGTGGTGATGGGGACATAGATGGTATCGTCCTGGTCCTGCCCTATGGGGGATTGGCCTTTCCTCTCTAATATCCCTATTACCTTAAAGGGCACCTTGTTTATCCTTATGACCTGCCCGACCGGGTTTATGTCGCCGAAGAGGTTCTCCACGACCGTCCTGCCCAAAAGGCCGACCTTGGCCGCGCTCTTCACCTCATCGGCCGTGAAGGGCCTTCCGCCGTCGATGCGCCAGTCCCTTACATCGAGCATGTCCGGGGTGGTGCCGATGATGCCGGTAGACCAGTTCCGGTTTCCGTAGACGGCCTGTGCGGCGCCTCTGTGCACCGGCGCAACCGAAGAGACGGCAGGGGATTCCTTTATCGCCTCGGCATCGGCCGTCGTGAGCGTGGATTGAGTGCCCGCGCCCATCCTTACCCCGCCTGCCGTCGTGGCCCCGGGAAGCACTATGATGAGATTGCTTCCGATGCTCGATATCTGCTCCGATATCCTCCGGCTCGCCCCGGCGCCTACGGCAAGCATGGCGATTACCGCGCCTACGCCGATGACTATGCCCAAAACGGTCAGGAAAGACCGCATCTTGTGCACCCTCAACGCCCTGAGGGACATATTCAGTATGGATGCGATGCCCATCTTAGAAGAACCTCGGCCCCCTGCCTGCCGGAGAGGTTTCCCCGGCCTTCGTAAGCGATTCCACTATTACCTCCAGCCCTTCCTCTATCTCGCCTGAGACCTCCGTATGGGTTTCATCGCTTATGCCGGTCGTAACCGGGATGCGTTTGGGCTTTCCCTTTTCGAGTGTCCAGACCGCGGTCCCCGCGGGTTTTTCCTTCCGGTTTGCGGCAGGCCTGAACCGCAGGGCCGCATTTGGGACCTTGAGGGCGTCTTTTTTTACGGCCGTGATTATAGAGACATCCGCGGTCATGCCGGGCAGGAGCTTGAGCCCGGGGTTGGATACCTTTATGACAACATCGTATGTAACCACATTCTGCACCGTAAATGCGGCCTTCCTTACCTGCGACACCTTTCCCCCGAAGACCTCTTCCGGGTACGCATCCACCCTGAACTCCACGGGCTGACCCTCTTTAACCCTGCCGATGTCGGCCTCATCCACGCTTGCGTTTATCTGCATCTTTGCGAGGTCTCCGGCGATGATAAAGAGGGTCGGCGTCTGGAAGCTTGCGGCCACGGTCTGGCCGACATCAACATTCCTTGAGACGACGATGCCGTCCACCGGGGAAACGATTTTCGTATACCTGAGGTTGGTTTCTGCGTTTTTAAGCGCGGCCTCCGCCTGGGCGACCTGCGCGCGGGACGCATTCAGCCCGGCCACTGCGGAAAGATGATTCGTCTCGGCCGTGTCCACATCGCTTTTTGCGATAAGGTTCCTTGCGAGCAATTCCCTGTTCCTTTGGAGTGTCCTCGATGCATCGCCGAGTGCGGCGGACGCCTTCTCGACATTCGCCCTTGCCGCCTGGAGGTTTGCGCTTGCCTGTTCTACCTGTGCCTCAAATGTCGAGGGGTCTATCTCCGCTACGGTCTGGCCCCTCTTTACATGGGAGTTGAAATCCGCATATATCCGCCTGATGGTTCCGGAGACCTGGGTGCCTACGAGCACCGTGACGACCGGGTTCACGGTTCCGGAGGCGGATACGCTTGAGGCGATGTCGCCCCTCGCAACCTGCTCCGTCCTGAACTTCGCCTCGCCGTTGTTGCCTCTGAGGGCGAATATTGCCGCTATGCCCGCGACTACGGCAACCGCAATAACCGCTATCAGTTTTTTCATCTTTTTCATCTGGCCGCTCCCATCGCTTTTTCCATCGAGGCCTGTGCGACCTTGTAATCGTAAAGGGCCTGTATATGCGCGGTCATGGCATTGGTGTATGCGGCCTGCGCATCGGTCACCTCCACGGGACTGCCCACGCCGACCTCGTATCGGCCGACCGCGAGGTCGAGGTTCTCGGCGGCCTGCCTTGCCGCAAGCTCCGCAGTGGAGATTCTGTCTTGTGCCTCTTGGAGGGCGATGTATGCCTTCTGCACCTCAACCTGCACGGCCTGTCTTAGTGCGGACTCTTGGGCCTTCGAGACATTCAGGTTCGCAACGGCCTCCGCCACCTGATGAGCGGTTAGAAAGCCGCTGAATATGGGAAGCGAAACGGTCGCCCCGGCATTCCACTCACGGTCGAGGGGGAAGTCCTCCCCGGTCCAGTTATATCCGGCGTTGCCGGTCAATACGGGATAATAGTCTTTCCTTGCAAGCCCCACCGAGACCTCTGCCGCCTCGGTCTTTGCGATTGCCGCACGGAGGTCGGGCCTGTTTCGATACGCCTGCGAAAGGGCGTCCTCGAAGGTTACCGGGTATTTCTCGAACGAAAGATTATCCTCTATGCGGTATTCCGGGGCGTCCGGGACGCCCATCGCATTATTTAAATCCGCAAAGGCCGTCTTTATGGAGTTTTCGGCCTTTATCAGGTTCAGTGTTGAATTGCTCAGGTCGACCTCCGCCTTGGTCACATCGTACCTCGGCTTTACGCCTAACTCGAAAAAGCCCTTGGCCTGCTCAAGGTGATGCCGGGCCTGCTCGACCGACTTGACCGCGACATCCCTGTTGCGGAGGGCCTGTAAGACCCCGTAGTATGCTATCTTGACATCCAATATTATCCGGGCAGTGGTATCGTCCCTGCCGTAGCGGGAGGAATCCGTATTGAGGCTTGCGACCTTCACCCTGTCAGGGGTCTTGCCGAAATCATAAATGTTCAGGCTCATCTCAAGACCGCCCGAATACCGGTCGGAGGTCTCGGTCGTCTTTCCTCCGGCCCTTGATGTGGAAGATGTTTTTTTATAGCCCGCGGTCAGGTTCATTTGCGGATAGTAATTGGATTGGGCCTGTCCAATCCTGCTACGGGCGGCCGAGACCGCACTTTCGGCCGCTAAAAGCTCGGGGTTTTTCTTCAGGGCCGTTTCGATGCATTCCCCCATGGTGAGCGTTCCGTTTTTTTCGATAAGCCCTTCGGCATAAACCAGCCGGACTGCGACCAACAGAAACATCACCAGGATATAAGAGACCGGTTTCGGCATTACTTTTGTATTTTACAAAAGGGGCTTGCGGTTGTCCATCTCAGAAGGTGAAGGCCGAAGGTGGTGAGGGTTTTTTTGGGGAACGGATGCGATTGTGCATCCGCTGGATTTTTGTTAGGCATTCCTCTTCAACATTTTTATGATATGTTTTGCGAGAGTGTCATTGATCTCATTATGTCTCGGAACAGGTTGAGCAACTTTTGTTTCATGCTACTTCGAGTTCGGCAACTTTACGAACGCACGGGATAGCACCGCTGGTTAAATCGTTATAAATCTCCTTGAGGTTTTCTTTTAATTCCTCTAATGATTCCCCTTGTGTCATATAATCCGGAAATTCCTCCAAATACCCTAACCACACATTACCATCCTGCCAGTAGACGAACTTCGTGGTTTCCATAGTTATTCTCCTTTTTATTCCTTTGGTTAATGTCTCTATTTTACTATTAATAAGATTAAAAATCATCGCACAGACTGATACCGGACTCATTCCTCAATTCTTTCATGCGCCGCCTTTCACAGCCCATACCTCTTCACAACCGCCCCGCAAAACCGCTCTATGTCCTTAATATGCTTCCTCCAGACCTCATGGACAATCGCAAGGTCTATTTTTTCATACTCATGGACTATCCTATTTCTAAAGCCCGCCATTTGAGTCATTTTTTTTGAAAGAGGCTTAGGGATGATTTTCTTTTCGGCAAGGGTCTCAAATATGCCTGCCTGAGAGCTTGGCGTTTCCCACTCCTCGTCGCTGATTATGTGAGCGCCTATGTCCATGCATGCCTGTATGGACTGCATGAGATTAAAAAGTATAATGCTCTGGAGGTCTCTATCGGTTCTGAACAGGCTGATGCCGGGGTCTTTTTTCAGGCGTATCTGCCTTAGATAACCCTCTACCTTTTCAAGTTTCCTCTGAACAAGAGGCCTATCTACCAATGCCTGCCCTCCTAAAGCGATTCGCTACTGCTTTAAGGCAGATGTCCTCTATCGGCTTATAATCGAGATACTCGATGATTGCATTCGCCGTAAACCTCACCCTGAGCTTTCTGTTTCTATCAAACAAGACCTTGCCTGTTTTAAGTATGCGGTGCTTAAGAAAAGCAGGCGCCGCATTTAAGACAACTATATCGACCGGCCTGAGGGAAAATCCAGCCGAGGCCGAATAATATTCTTTTTTAAGAGAATCAAGGTTTCTTTTTCTCGGCTTAGACTCATCAACAAGCACTGCAATATCAATATCGCTTTCTCCGTTCTGTCTGCCTTTTCCAAAACTCCCGAAAATATACAGAGCAGAAACTTCATCCCTGCCTTTAAAAAACTTTATAATCCGCCTTATATCGCCGTCTGAACTCATTTTACCCGCATTCCGTAAACCCGCAGTTCCGGCAGATGACACAGCCCTCTTCGTGCTCCACGGTGCCGCCGCATTCCGGACATGCGCCCATGAGCTTTTCGTCTATAACCTCATAAGGTATGCTTGTCTTTGGGTCATCGCCGGGGGCGAACTTCTCGACCCGTGCGCTGTCTTTAAATTTTGCAGAGTCGGAGGCGCCGACATGGGCGACAGTTGTACCCTGAAGTTCTTTATCCTTGCCGCCGTTTCCGTCCCTTTCGGCCATGCGGTATTTCTCTATGGCCTTTGCTATGGCGTCCGAGCAGGAAAGTATATTGCCCCCTTTGTGCCATGTCGGGCGATGGCATGAGACCCCCTTGAGCTGTTTTACGACCTCATCGGGCGCTATGTTTGAGCGGAGGGCAAGGGATATGAGCCTCCCTATGGCCTCGGACTGGCTTGAGGCGCATCCGCCTGCTTTTCCCATCGAGGTGAATAGTTCAAAGAGCTGGCCCGCCTCGTCCTCGTTGATTGTTACATAGAGCCTGCCGCATCCGGTCTTCATGAGCCTCGTTGTCCCGTGTATGACCTCCGGCCTCTTCCTCGGCACTATCTTAGGGGGGGTCGCTGACCCCAAAATGCCGGGGGTCGCCGACCCCTTTTCGGAGGGGCTCGTAGCCCCCCCCTTTGTGAGGACCTGTTCTTCCCGTGAGCCGTCCCTGTAGACGGTTACGCCCTTACAGCCCGATTTATACGCAAGCATATAGACATCTTCGACATCCTTTTTTGTTGCGCTATGCGGGAAGTTCACGGTCTTCGAGACCGCATTGTCCACATGGCCCTGAAATGCGGCCTGCATCCTTATGTGCAGGTCCGGGGTTATGTCGTGCGCGGTCGCAAAGAGGGTCTTCACATCGCCGGGCACCTCCGGGAAGTCGTGGAGACTGCCGTTTTCCGCAATGCGAAGCATGAGCTCCCTCGACCAGAAGCCCCGCTTCTTTGCGACCTCCTCGAAGTACGGGTTTGCCTCGATGAGCTTTGTGCCCTCCATCACGGTCCTTACATAGGAGACCGCAAAGAGGGGCTCTATGCCGCTTGAACAGCCCGCTATGATGGAAAGCGTGCCTGTGGGCGCAATGGTCGTGACCGTTGCGTTTCTCGCCTTGACCTTCCCGTCATGGATGCTTCCCTTGTAATTCGGGAATACGCCCCTTTCTTCGGCAAGAGAGGCCGAGGCGTTCCTGCCCACGGTCTGGATGAAGGACATTACCTCAGCGGCAAGCCTTATCGCCTCTTCGGAGTTATAAGGGATGCCTAATTTGATGAGCATGTCCGCCCAGCCCATTACGCCCAGGCCTATTTTCCTATTTGCCCTCGTCGTCTCAGCTATCTCGGTCAGGGGGTATTTGTTTACATCTATCACATTATCCAAGAAGTGCACGGCATCCCAGACCGTTTCTTTGAGTTTCTCCCAGTTCACTCCGGCCTCCGAGGCCGCGGTTGCAAGGTTTATACTGCCTAAGTTGCAGGACTCGTAAGGCAGGAGGGGCTGTTCACCGCAGGGGTTTGTGCTTTCTATGCGCCCGGTATGGGGCGTGGGGTTTCCGGCATTCACCCGGTCTATGAAGACTATGCCCGGCTCTCCGTTTTTCCATGCATGCTCGACTATGAGGTTAAAGACATCCCTTGCCTTGAGGGTCTCCGAGACCCTGCCCGTCCTTGGGTTTAGGAGGTCGTATGTCCCGTCTTCTTCCACGGTCTTCATGAAGCCGTCCGTGAGGGCAACCGAGATGTTGAAGTTATTGAACCGGTTGTTTTTGTCCTTGCAGGAGATGAAATCGAGTATATCGGGGTGGTCTACCCTCAGTATGCCCATATTTGCGCCTCTTCTTGTGCCTCCCTGCTTGACGGCCTCCGTGGCCGTGTCGAATACGGTCATGAAGGAGACCGGCCCGGAGGAGATGCCTTTTGTGGAGCCTACGACATCGCCCTTGGGCCTGAGCCTTGAAAATGAAAACCCGGTCCCTCCGCCGGACTTATGGATGATTGCCGAATGTTTTACCGCATCGAATATGGACTCCATGGAATCCCCGACCGGCAGGACGAAGCAGGCGGAGAGCTGTCCGAGCCTACGACCTGCGTTCATGAGGGTGGGGCTGTTCGGGAGGAACTCAAGGGAGGTCATCATCCCGTAGAAACGCTCTTCGATGCGCTTTATATCGTCTTTGCTTTTTCCGTAGCCCCCGTCCGCGGAGGCCACGGCCTTTGCCACCCGCCTGAAAAGCTCCTCAGGGCCTTCGACGATATTTCCGGTTTCGTCTTTTTTGAGGTACCGCTTTTCGAGCACCTTAACTGCATTCTGCGAAAGCCTAAGCCCCTCTCCCAACGCCTTCATAAAACCCTCCCTTCAATCATTAAAAATCAAAATCCCCTCGTCTTTTAAAAGCTTGATAAACGGGTCTTTTTTCTCTTCCCTGAGCTTATATTCCTTCTCTGTCCACCCGATTGGTTCAACTTCAGGCGTCTCCCACCGCTTCTGATTAAGCAGGCTCAACCTTTCATTAAGGCTCTCCGGCAGTTCATCGGATATAATCAACAGGTCTATATCGCTTGCCTCATTGAAGTCGCCCTTTGCATAAGAGCCAAATAGTATAGCCCTATATTTTTTAAGTCCAAGCGCTTCGATGTATTTCTTTGCCTTCTCGAAAGCTTCCTTCCTTAGAGTTTCCCGCATGGTTCTCAGGCTTTTAAGCATTAACAAGCTCCCTAACAAACTCTAAAATCCTGCGACATATATCGTTTTATTTAATTTCATAGTTAGGTCATTAAACCACAATATCTTGTGGATGTCAAGGGGAAAATGCACAAAATAGCAAATATCGGATTTAAAAGGGATTTGGCTGTGAAAAGCCTGTCAGCGAATTGTTAGGGGGGCTACGAGCCCCTGCGATTGTTAGGGCGGCATGGTCATTGGGGCGGGGGCACTGCCCCCAAATCGGAGGGGCTCGTAGCCCCCCCCCCCGAAGGCCTCGGCGGTGAATGTGTATAGCGTGGCGTCTTTCCATGCATCCTCCGGAAGCCCTGCCTTGAGAGAGACCTGCTTGAGGAAGGTCTCCCGGTCCCAGCCGGTATCTTTGGCGACCTGCGGAAGGAGTATGCCTGCGCGGTTACCCTTTACGATATAAAGGCCGTCCCTGCCGACCTGTATAGAGGAGGTCTTCTTAATGGGCCGGAGGGGAGAAAGCACGGAGATTTCTATATGCATGTCTTCAAGCTCTTCCGGCGTCATGGGTGGAAACCGGGGGTCCATGGAACTTGCGGCATATGCGTTTCTGATGACGGACTTATAAAGCGAGGTTACGGACTCTATATGGCCGATACAGCCCCTGAGCATCCCTCCACGGGTGATAGTCACGAATGCGGCGCCTTCGACTTTAAGGCGGCCGTTTTTAAGCAGGGGCTCTTCTTCGACATCCTTTGACTTTACATACCTTATAATGGTCTGTCTTGCGATGCCTAATAGTTCCGCCTTTTCATCCCCGGTTAGAGGGCTCCTGTAAAACCCTGCCGATAGATAGCCTACGACCCTGCCCTTGTCTCCGGTCACATCCCCTGAGTTTGCGTACTTGAAGATTGCGCTTTCGTTTGCCCCAAGCCCCCTGACTGCGGCAAGGGCGACCATCACCGGGTAGGCACCGCACATCTCGGACTGCCCTGCGGCCAAAAGCTCCTGAACCTCCCTGAGGGAAATCCTCGAAAGCGCGCCGAGAAGCCTTCCGTCCATTTCTACCGCGGTATCGTAGTCGTAATAGTGCGAAAGGTCCGTGCTTGCAACCAAAAGGACATTTTTGTTTTCATAGAGCATCTCGGTAAGCACGGATATAAGGTGTTCCAAGGACCCCCTCGTCGGAGCGCCTATCATGACCGGGACGATTTTAAAGTCCCCCAAGGTGCGCTGAAGGAACGGAAGCTGGACTTCTATGGAGTGCTCGCCTGCGAAGACCTCCGGGATGAAATCCACCTTGGCCTTTTTCTTTATGAGCCTCCTTGCTAACTTGCCGTCTATCTTCACGGCGCCCAAAGGGGTCTTGAAGGCCCCGCTTGTCCATACGGATGCGCCCTCGTAGCTGTGGTTATGGGCCGCCCCTATTATTATTACGGTCTTTATGCCGCTTCCCCTCAGGCGCTTATACCCGTAGGCGGAAACTCCCCCCGAGAACTGATACCCGGCATGAGGCGAGATGATTGCAAGAAGGCGGCCGTTAACCGGCTTGTTTTCGGCACGGGCTATGAGCTCATCCACCATGGCCCCGAGTGTGCCTGCATCGTTAGGATAAAACTGCCCTGCCACCTGAGGCTCAAGCTCTGCGGCCTCCTGACAGGCGGGAAGGAAAAAGACAACCGCTAATACTATCAGGGCCTTTCTAATCAAGCCTCCTCCAGAACATCGCCTCTTTTGGGGGCAGTGCCCCCTGCCATTTTGGGGGGGCAATGCCCCTTTCCATGAGATTCCGTAAGGCGGGTGTCAAAAGAAGCCCAACAACGAGCAAGCCGAGAAACTCCCTCCTCGTCATGTCCTATTATAACAGTTTTATCGCCTAAATTACAGGGCCATGACGGAGAGTAAATAGTAAAAAACGCTTATCGGCCCATAAGAATTTTTAACTTGACGGGGGGGGGTAGATTTATGCTTTAATTCGGCCGTCGGGGGACATTGTCCCGTCCTTTCGTTGAAGTAGGAAGGACTCCGGTTGCATTATATTA
>CAZPPU010000049.1:267-10705 GCA_964588515.1 uncultured Nitrospirota bacterium | reverse complement strand
AATACTTTGAGGCGGCATGAGGCATCACCTGATGGGTGAAAGGCAAAAGATGAAATTACCCCTCTTTGGAAAAGAGGGGCGAGGGGAGATTATAGAGAAGATTTCTATCGGCAGATTTGGGCCGCCGCCCGGTGTTGACAAGTCTGACCGTATTGTTTAATATATAATTTCTGTGAGCCCAGAGATGAAAACTACGATGAAGACTACAAGGTTTGCAAAGAAAGGCGATGTCGAAAGACGCTGGCGCCTCGTGGACGCAAAGGGCAAGGTGCTCGGAAGGCTTGCCTCTAAAGTGGCCGTGCTCCTCAGGGGCAAGCACAAGCCCCAATTCACCCCGAATGCGGACACCGGCGACTTCGTAGTCGTCGTCAATGCGGAGAAGGTGAAGCTCACGGGCAGGAAGCTCGATGAAAAGGTCTATTACCATCACTCCGGCTATCCCGGCGGGATTAAGGCCGAAACCGCAAGGCACCTCCTCGCAAGAAAGCCCGCGCAGGTCATAGAGGATGCGGTATGGGGGATGCTCCCCAAGGGAAGGCTCGGCAGGGACCTGATTAAGAAACTTAAGGTCTACAGCGGGCCCGAACACCCGCACTCCGCACAGAAACCGGAAATCTATGAATTAAAGGAGTCCAAGATTTGGCCGAGATAGTATACAGCGCAACAGGAAGAAGAAAGACCTCGGTGGCGCGGGTGGACCTCTTGCCCGGCACCGGCCGGATAACCGTCAACGAAAAATCCTTCGACGCCTATTTCCCGAGGCCGACCCTCAGGATGCTCATAAGACAGCCGCTTGAACTTGCGGGCATGGCAGGCAGGTTCGACATAGCCGCGGCAGTAAGAGGCGGCGGACTTTCCGGACAGGCCGGAGCCCTGAAGCTCGGCATTGCTCGGGCCCTCACCCATGTAGACAGCGACCTCAGGCCGAAGCTCAAAAAGGAAGGCTTCCTCAGAAGGGACCCAAGAGAGAAAGAAAGAAAGAAGTACGGCCAGAAGGGCGCAAGAAAGCGGTTCCAGTTCTCCAAGAGGTAACCCACGGAGGCAGGTCATGTTCAGGGTCGCCATATGCGGGGGGAGCGGCTATGCAGGGGCGGAGCTCCTCCGACTGCTCCTCAGCCATCCGCAGGCGGAAGTTACCGCAGTAACATCGGAGCGCTCCGCAGGAAAGAAGGTCGCCGACCTGTTCCCTCATCTCCACAGGTATTCGAACCTTCTATACGAGCACATAGACAAGGAAAAACTCCTCAGGAAGGCCGACATATTCTTCATGGCCCTCCCGCACGGGACATCGCAGGGGCCGACGAACTTTTTCTTCAGGGAGGGCAAAAAGGTCATAGACCTTTCTGCGGACTACAGGCTCCGCGACTACCCGGTCTACGAGGAGTGGTATAAGACCCCGCATGCCTTCAGGGCTACTCTGAAGAAAGCCGTCTACGGGCTTCCGGAAATATACAGGAAAAAGATAGCGCGGGCCTCGCTCGTTGCAAACCCCGGCTGTTACCCCACGGGCGCGCTCCTTGGGCTTTATCCGCTTTTCAAGGACAGGTCCGCCGACCCCTCGATGGTCGTGATAGATTCGAAGTCCGGGGTTTCGGGCGCGGGCAGGCAGTCCGCAGTGGCTTATTCCTTCTGCGAAGTAAACGAGGCGTTCAGGGCATATGCGGTAAAACTCCACAGGCACACCCCGGAGATAGAGCAGGAGCTTTCCGCCCTTTCGGGGAAACCCGTGAGGGTGGATTTCACCCCGCATCTCATCCCGCTTGACCGGGGCATCCTTACGACTATCTATGTAAAGGCAAAAAAGGCAAAGGATATACATGCCCTGTATAAAGCGGCCTATGCAGGCGAACCCTTCGTAAGGGTCTTGGACGCAGGCGGTTACCCGAACCTCAAGAATGTCAGGGGGACGAACCTCTGCGAGATAGGCCTTGCCCTTAACGAAAGGACGGGCACGGCTATCGTCATAACCGCAATAGACAACCTCGTGAAGGGCGCAGGCGGTCAGGCCATCCAGAACATGAACATAATGCTCGGCCTCGATGAGTCGAGCGGCCTTGAGCAGGCCGCCCTATTCCCCTAAAATGCCCAAGCCTGTTTTACCGATAGGCTTTAAACTCTCGGCGGCCTCCGCCGCCATCAAAAAGCCGGGCAGGCCGGATATGGCCCTTATATACTCGGAGGCCGAATGCGCGCTTGCCGCATCGTTTACGACCAATAAGGTCAAGGGCGCACCGGTCAAGCTCGATATGGAAAAGGCACGAAGTGGAAAAGGGAGGGCCGTCATCGTAAACAGCGGCTGTGCAAATGTCTGCACAGGCAGGCAGGGGCTTAGGGATGCAAAGGAGACGGCAGACCTTATAGCAAAGCGTCTCGGCATCTCCGGGCAATCGGTTTATGTCTGCTCAACCGGCATCATAGGCGCGCCCCTCCCTATGGAGAGGATCAGACCCGCCATTACAAGGCTCGCCCGCACTCTCGGCGCCGCCACGCCTTTGGATGTCGCAAGGGCGATAATGACGACCGATACATTCCCGAAGGTCTCGATGAGGCGACTGAAGATAGGGGAAAATACCGGCACCCTGCTCGGTATGGCAAAGGGCGCGGGCATGATAGCTCCTAAGATGGCAACGATGTTTGCATTCGCCATTACGGATATAGCCGTCCAAAGGCAGGCCCTCAAAGAGGCATTCAAGGAGGCCGTGGAGGCGTCCTTTAACAGGCTCACCGTGGACGGCGACATGTCCACATCGGATACCGCCATCGTCATGGCAAACGGCATGCTGGGCAATAAAGAGATAACCAGAGGCTCTAAGTATTACGGGCCTTTCAAGGCCGCGCTTAAGGGGCTTACATATGAGCTTTCGAGGATGATAGCAAAAGACGGCGAGGGCGCATCGAAGCTTATCGAGGTGGGAGTCGGGGGCGCAAAGACTCAGGCGGATGCGGAGAGGGCCGCCTTTGCGATTGCAAACTCCCTCCTCGTAAAGACCGCCATATACGGAGCAGACCCCAACTTGGGAAGGATAATGGCCGCACTCGGCCGCTCGGGCGCATATGTGAGGGAAGAAAAAACCGATATCCGTATCGGGGATGTAAAAATCGTCTCGGCCGGGGTCTCGACAGGCAAAGAAGTCCGTGCAAGGGCCGTGCTCAAAGGCAAGGAGATAAAAATTACCGCGGACCTCAATTCCGGCAGGGCCTCTGCAAGCGTCCTCACATGCGACCTCACCGAGGACTATGTGAAGGTCAACGCCCGCTACTCGACTTGAATGCAAAGCCCCAAGGCAAACAATAAAAGCGATAGATATAGCAGTACCCTTGAGTGCCCTTTCTGCGGGCAAGCGCAGGAACCGCCCGCCGAGGTCAAGGCGGGTTTAGAGACCTTCGAGGGCGGCAGGTGCGCCTGCGGCGCGGTATATGTATACGACAGGACGGGCAGGAAGCTCGGCGAGGCCCTAATGGAGGCCCTCCTCCTCATAAGCGACGGCGACTACGACAAGGCGTTCTCCGCGGAAGAGGGCCAATACGAAGACGAGGTCGTGACATTCTATGAGAGGCTCGGCAGGTTCGCCACAGGCAGGGACAGGTTCGGCGAGCGCGCCCCGAAGTTTTATTTCCTGAGAAAAAAACCGCTATAATAAATCATGGCCGTGCTTGAGATTAAAAAATACCCGGAGGCGGTCCTCAAGGAGAGGGCCGTGTCCGTGAGCTTGCTCACAAAGGAGCATCAGAGGCTCATAGACGACATGATAGAGACTATGTATGCGGCCCCCGGCGTGGGGCTTGCCGCACCTCAGGTCGGAATCTCCGAGAGGGTCATAGTCGTAGATACCGGCAAGGGGGAAGTCTCCAATCTCATAGTCCTCATAAACCCCGAGATTATAGAGAAGGCCGGCTCTATCGAAAGCGAGGAGGGATGTCTGAGCCTGCCCGGTCTTTCGCTTATTCTCAGGCGCGCAGAAAGGGTGGTCGTAAAAGGGCTTGACCGGGAAGGCAAAGAAATCAGGATAGAAGGCACGGGCCTCTTGGGCAGGGCCCTCCAGCACGAGATAGACCATATAAACGGCACGCTCATCCTCGACCGGGTGGGCTTCCTTAAGAGGGAGTTCATTAAAAAGCGCCTGCGGAAAACAGAGAAGGCAGTCCGTTAAGTGGGCATCGTCTTTTTCGGGACGCCCGCATTTGCAGTGCCTTCGCTTGAGGCCCTTCTCAAAGCAGGCGAGGATGTGAAATTGGTCGTCACACAGGCGGATAAGCCCAAGGGCAGGGGACATGTCCTTAGTCCGCCGCCCGTCAAAGAGACGGCATTGAAGTCCGGCCTCAGGGTTATTCAACCTCCCAAGCTCAAGGACCCGGGCTTCCTCGGCGAGTTGAAGTCCCTAAGGCCGGAGTTCCTTGCAGTCGTTGCCTACGGAAGGCTCCTGCCGCCGGAGGTCCTGAGAGCGCCTTCGTCGGCCCCTGTGAATCTGCACGCCTCGCTCCTTCCTAAATATAGGGGAGCGGCGCCTATCCCGTGGGCTATAATAAAAGGGGAGAAGGAGACAGGTGTTGCAACGATGCTCATGACCGAAGGGCTCGACGAAGGAGACATCCTGCTTGAAGAAAGGGTTGCCGTTACGGATGAGGATACCGCAGGCACACTAAGCGAAAGGCTCTCGCAGATAGGGGCCGGGCTACTCGTAAGGACGCTTAAGGGTTTAAGGGAAGGCTCTATCGAGCCGAGGCCGCAAACGGGCGAGCCCACATACGCCCCGCCGCTTAAAAAAGGGGACGGCAAAGTAAACTGGTCGAAGAGCGCAGTTGAGCTTTCCGATTTCGTAAGGGGCATGCACCCGTGGCCCGGGGCTTACTGTGTATTGGCAGGGGAGAGCGTAACTCTTCTTAAAACAAGGCCGGTTTCCGGCAAGGGTGCGCCCGGAAGAATCCATGCGGTCGAAAAAGACTCTATACAAATCGGCACGGGCTATGGACTCCTATCGGTAGAGCTTCTTAAGCCCGCAGGGAAAAAGGCAATGCCCGCAGGGGCCTTTCTTCAAGGAAGAAAGCTCAAGGAAGGGGATTTGGCAGGATGAAACTCCTCAGGGGACTTCTTCTAAAGATAGGCTACCCCCTTTTGATGCTCGTAGGCGCATTCGGGAAAAAAGAAAAATTACAGTCCCTCGTCATAGACCTCAATAACAGGCTCGTTAGAAAAGAAGGCCTGCGGGCGAAGAAGCTCCTTCTCCTTCTCCCCCACTGCCTCCAGATAGACGACTGTAAAATCAGGCTCACCCACAACATATATAACTGCGAGGGGTGCGGCAGGTGCGGGATAAAGGAACTGATAGAGACGGCCGACGGCAGGGGCGTGAGCCTCTTCGTTGCAACCGGAGGGAACCTCGCAAGGCGGATAGTCGGCGAGGTCGGGCCGGAGGCCGTTATCGCCGTGGCCTGCGAAAACGACCTTTCAAGCGGCATTGCGGACACCTTTCCCTTGCCTGTCTTAGGCATCACGAATGTAAGGCCCTTCGGCCCCTGCATCAATACGGAAGTGGACATGGAGAAGGTAAAAGAGGCGATAGGGCTTTTGTCCGGCTAAGAGCTCATCAGGTGGTCGAGGAGCTTGCTGAGGGTGGCTTTCATTTCCTTCCTCGCTACGACCATGTCTATGAGGCCGTGCTCAAGCAGGAACTCCGCCCTCTGAAAACCCTCTGGCAGTTGTTGCTTTATGGTCTGCTCTATCACGCGGGGGCCGGCAAAGCCGATGAGGGAGCCGGGCTCGGCGATTATCACATCGCCCAACATGGCAAAGCTTGCCGTCACCCCTCCGAATGTCGGGTCCGCAAGGACGGATATGAAGGGGATTGCGTTTTCCTTGAGCTTCCCTATGGAGGCCGAGACCTTCGCCATCTGCATCAGGGAGTAGATGCCCTCCTGCATCCTCGCGCCGCCTGAGGAAGAGACTATTATCAGGGGCAGGAGCTCGGTTATTGCGGTCTCTACGGCGCGCGCAATCTTCTCCCCCACGACCGAGCCCATACTGCCGCCCATGAAGGAGAAGTCCATTATGACGACGACCGCCTGCCTTTCGTTTATTCTGGCCCTGCCGGTGACCACGGCCTCTTTGAGGCCGCTTTTCTTTTGGCCCTCGGCGAGCCTCTGCGGATACGGGACGGTGTCCTTGAAGCCGAGCGGGTCGCCCGATGCCATCCCGGAATCGGCCTCGACGAAACTGCCCTCGTCCACGAGGAGGCCCAGCCTCTCCCCGGCGTTTATCCTGAAGTGGTAGTTGCACTTGGGGCAGACCTTGAGGTTCCTCTCGACCTCTTTTCTGTAGACTATCTCTTTACACCCGTCGCACTTAAGCCAGAGGCCCTCCGGTATCTTAACGGCCTTTGCAATCCTCTGCGCATCTTTCCTTCTGAACCATGCCATGGCTAAACCTCGTAGACCTCGCCGTCCCTGAGGATGCGGACATTGCCGAGCCCGAGGCCCGCCACCTCCTTTTTAATCCGGCTCAGGTACTGGGGCTTGGGATGGGTCAGGAGTATGCGCTCGGGAATGAGCCGCATCTTCTTAAGCTCCCCCGAAAGGAGCTTTGCCGTAAGATGGCCGGTCATGAGGGCCATGCGCTCCATGCCGTTTGGAAACGATACCTCCACAATGGCGCAATGGAGGGGTCTTTCCGTCTCTTTCCAAATCCTGTCCGTGGGGCCGGTATCGCCGGTGTAAAGGAGCCTCCTGCCCCTTTTGCTTTCTATGACAAAGCCCGAGGCCGGCACGGCATGGTTTACCATGTATGCGGCGACGGTATAGCTGTTTATCCTGAAAGGCATGCCCTCTTCCACCGGGTTCAGCCTGAGGACCGCATTATTCGGGCTGGGTATCACGGTGAAATCCGGCCAGACGGCATCGTTGAGTAGGTTTTCCTTGATGGTGCGTAAGACCGGCTGGATGCCCGAGACCGAAACGCTGTGCTTTTTGTTTTTCACTATTATGTTGTCCGCAAGGAAGGGGATGCCCTTTATATGGTCGAGGTGGGCATGGGTCACGAGTATGTGCCTTATCTTCCATTGGGCCTGTTCGTCCAAGGCCGCGCCGATGGTGCCCGCATCGAGCAGTATGCTTGAGTCTATGAGAAAGGCCGGAGGATTGAACTTCGGGAACTCCGCGCCCGCCGAACCCAAGACCTTCAGCTTCATAATACTATATCCATCTCCTTCCATGCGGTGTGGAACGCCTCGACGGCCTCGCTGTCGAACTGCCTGCCCGAGAACTTCTTGAGCTCATCGAATGCGGCCTCGGGCGTAAGGGCCTTTCTGTAGGGTCTGTCCGTCGTCATCGCATCGAATGTATCGGCCACTGCGATTATCCTTGCGGCAAGCGGAATGCCGCCGTCCTTTAGGCCGTCGGGGTAGCCCGTGCCGTCGTAGTTCTCGTGGTGGCCCCTGACGCCGGGGATGACATCCTTGAGTTGCTTGACATGACCTAATATTTCTGCGCCGTGTTTCGGGTGGAGGTTCATCGCATGGAGCTCCTCGGATTCGAGCTTCCCTTCCTTAAGGAGCACATTGTCCCTTACGCCGATTTTGCCTATGTCGTGGAGTATGGCGGAGAGTTTCAGGGTTTCAAGCAGGGACCTGCCGAGGCCCATGCGCCGTCCTATGGCAACGCTGTATGTCATCACGCGCTTCGTATGCCCGCCGGTATAGGGGTCTCTTTTTTTCTATCGTTTCTGCAAGGGCCTGAGCCGTGCCGTAGAATGCGTTCCTTAGTTCTTCGTAGAGGGTTGCGTTTTCTATGGCCACGGCCACCTGATTGGAAAGCGCGGCAAGGACATCCACATCCTCTTCGTCGAACCTGCCGCCTTTTTTGTTAATCACCTGAAGGACCCCGAGCGCCCTGCCCTTGGTCTTGACCGGCACGGAGACCATGTTCCTTGTGGTGAACCCGCTTTTCTCGTCGGCGTTCCTGAAAAACCGGGGGTCGTTGGCGACATCGTCCACGACCTGCGGAAGTCCCTGTTCGGCGACCCATCCTGCAATGCCCTCCCCTTTTTTGAGCCTTATCTCCTTGAGCCTTTCTCCCCTTTCTCCGAGGGCCACTTCGAAGAAAAGCTCACCTGTTTCGGGGTCAAGGAGAAGGAGGCTTCCGGTCTCCGAATCCGTAAGCCTCGTTGCGGCCTCTATCGCCCGCCTCCTTATCTCCTGAGTGTCGAGCGTGGAGTTTATAAGCGCGGTCATCTCGATGAGGGCGCCAAGGTGTGCGAGCTTCTTTTCGACTGCCCCGTTCATCCTATAGCCCCCCTCAGGGTGATAAGGAACTCCCTGAGGGACTCGCCCCCCTCGATGGCCTTTTTCACTATTGCGCTTCCCACTATAACTCCGTCTGCAATTGCGGCAACCGCCTGTGCCTCCTCCGGGGTCGAGACCCCGAAGCCCACGGAAACGGGCAGGCGGCTCTGCCGCCTGAGGGCTGAGATAGAGTCGGCCAGCCCTTCAAGCTCAAGCCTTGCCCCGGTAATCCCGGTTACAGAGACATAGTATATAAAACCCCTGCCTGCTTTCGCCACCTTTTTCACCCTATCGGGCGTGGATGTCGGGGCGAGCATGAAGACGGTATCTATGCCCCTTTGTCTTGCATGTTTTATGAGGTCGTGCGCCTCATCGGGCGGAAGGTCGGGCACGATGAGGCCGTCTACCCCGGCCTCTTTTGCATCGCCTGCAAAGGCCTCGAGGCCGTACTGAAAGACGGGGTTATAGTATGTCATGAGGATTACGGGTATCTTTGAGAATCCCCTTATCTCTCTTACGAGGGCCACTACATCTCTTAAAGTCACGCCCTGAGCGAGCGCCCTTTCGCCGGACCTCTGTATGACCGGGCCGTCCGCAACCGGGTCCGTAAAAGGCACTCCCAACTCTACGATGTCGGCCCCGCATTCTTCGAGGAGCCTGACAACGGCCTTCGTCCCCTCAAGCGAAGGGTCCCCGGCCATTATGTAAGGTATGAAAGCCTTCCGGCCTTCTTTTTTAAGTTTATCGAATGTCTTTTTTATGTTAGACATGGTCGCCTTCACGCTCAAGAATTTCGAGCGATCACAGCATCCCCTTTATCCTTGCCACATGCTCGACATCCTTGTCCCCCCTGCCCGAGAGGTTTATAATTACGATGTTTTCCTTCGGGAGGGTGGGGCAGAGCTTTGCGGCATGGGCTATTGCGTGGGCGGACTCAAGCGCGGGGATTATACCTTCAAGCCTCGAAAGCAGCTCAAACGCCCCGAGGGCTTCTTCGTCCGTGGCATAGGTGTAGGAGACCCTTCCGGTTTCTTTAAGGTACGCATGTTCGGGCCCAATGGAGGCGTAGTCAAGCCCTGCGGAGACCGAATGCGTCCCTAAGACATTTCCGTCCTTATTCTGGAGGAGATAGCTCTTTGTGCCCTGAAAGACTCCGACTCTTCCTCCTGCAAAGCGGGCCGCATGTTCTCCGGAGGGAATCCCGTGGCCGCCAGCCTCCACGCCTATCATCTTGACCGGGTCATCGAGGAATTCATGGAAAAGGCCGATGGAGTTGCTTCCTCCGCCCACACATGCGATTAGATAATCCGGGAGCCTGCCCTCGGCCTTGAGGATTTGTTTTTTAGCCTCCCTGCCGATAACCGATTGAAAGTCCCTGACGAGCGAGGGGAATGGGTGCGGGCCGAAGACCGTGCCCATCACATAATGCGTAGTGCGGACATTGGTAGTCCAGTCCCTGAGGGCCTCGTTTATGGCGTCTTTAAGCGTCTTTGAGCCTACCGGGACCTCTTTGACTTCTGCGCCGAGGAGCTTCATCCGGAAGACATTGAGGGCCTGCCTTTTCATGTCCTCGGTGCCCATATATATCGTGCAGGCGAGGCCCATAAGCGCCGCGCCTGTTGCCGTGGCCACGCCGTGCTGGCCCGCGCCTGTCTCGGCTATCACCCTTTGCTTGCCCATTTTCTTTGCAAGGAGCGCCTGCCCCAAGGCGTTGTTAATCTTATGCGCTCCCGTGTGGGCGAGGTCTTCCCTTTTCAGATAGATTTTCGCCCCGGCCAAGTGCAGGGTGAGCCTCTTTGCAAAATAAAGCGGGGTGGGACGGCCTATGTATGCCTTCTGGAGGTGGAAAAGCTCCTCCTGAAACGCCCTGTCTTTTTTGGAGTCGAGGTATGCCTTTTCGAGCTCACCGAGCGCGGGCATCAGTGTCTCGGGGACGAACTGCCCCCCGTATTTTCCGAAATAGCCTTTTTTCATCTCCTGCGTCCTGCCTTATTTCGCAGAGGGCCGTGCCCTCCCGCAGTTGCATTGCCTTCCGTGGGTGCATCCCTCGAAGGGGTTTATTGCTAACTTCTTCGGGACAAACTCCCCACAGCGGCAGTTCCAGCCCCCGCCGGTATAGTCCTTCGATTCAAGTTCCCTGCCGCAGAGGGGGCAAAGGGGCTTGT
>CAZPPU010000049.1:0-257 GCA_964588515.1 uncultured Nitrospirota bacterium | reverse complement strand
TCACTGCCGAAGTTTATGGAGGAGTAGCTTTCGAAATTGATTCCCTGATGCGTTCGGTTTCTTTGATTATTGCCGCAGCCTGTTCAACACTTGCCTTATCAGATTCTGCACCCTGTAAAATATTTTGTAATTCTTTGAGTAAACGAGATTCTATTAAAGCAAAAGAGATTCTCGAAAACGAATACGGGATAAAGAGATAACCACGAGTTCCCCCAATAATCAGCGCTCAAACGGCGTAACCCTGTAAAAGAAAAGCA
>CAZPPU010000048.1:8452-10707 GCA_964588515.1 uncultured Nitrospirota bacterium | reverse complement strand
CCTGCTTGCAAAGCAGGCGCTCTCCCAGCTGAGCTACACCCCCTTATGGCCTATTAATGGGCCTAAGTGGAATTGAACCACTGACCTCACGCTTATCAGGCGTGCGCTCTAACCATCTGAGCTATAGGCCCAAGAAGCGCGCCGGACTTGGCCCATGGCCCGACAATAATTCTTCAAAGGAACACCATTTCAAAGAACCGGGGCAAGTAAAAGATTAACTCAGCGGAGTCCGGTTTGTCAACCCGCCCAACCCGTCCGGCCTCCGAAAAGATATGTTAAATTATAAGTATGGGTAAAAACATCGTAGAGAAGCTCTTCGAGGCCCACAGGGTCTATGGGGGAGCAAGGCCGGGCTCCGTCATCGGCCTTAGGATAGACCATGTCTACACGCAGGATGCAACGGGCACGATGGCATGGCTACAGTTTGAAGCCATAGGGGTCGACAGGGTCAAGGTCCCCCTTGCCGTCTCGTATGTGGACCATAATATGCTTCAGTCGGACTTCATGAACGCAGACGACCATGCGTTCCTCGAAAGCAGCGCCCGCAGGTGCGGGGCTTATTTTTCAAGGCCGGGTAACGGCATCTCCCATCAGGTGCACCTCGAGAGGTTTTCCGCACCGGGCAAGATTGCCTTGGGCACGGACAGCCATACGCCCACAGGCGGAGGCGCAGGGATGCTCGCAATAGGCATAGGCGGGCTCGATGCGGCCACGGTCATGGCGGGCGCTGCCTTTGAGCTTAAAGTCCCGGAGGTCATGAATATAAGGCTTATGGGGAAACTCCGGAGGCCGTGGGTTACGGCCATGGATGTTATTCTTGAGCTCCTCCGTAGGCTCACCGTAAAGGGCGGCGTGGGCTATATACTTGAATACGGCGGCCCGGGCGTAAGCGAACTCTCCGTCACCGAAAGGGCCACTATCACCAACATGGGCGCGGAATTGGGCGCAACCACTTCGATATTCCCAAGCGACGAAACGACCCTCCTTTACCTCAAAGCGCAGGGCAGGGAAAAGGACTGGGTGGAGCTAAAGGCGGACGAAGACGCCCGGTATGCACGCACGATGGAGCTCGACCTCGGGGCCATAGAGCCCCTGATTGCAAAGCCCCATAGCCCGGACAATGTCTCTGCCGTAAGGGAGCTTGCAGGCACGAAGGTCAATCAGGTGTGTATCGGAAGTTGTGAGAATACTTCATACACGGTGATGAGGCCGGCGTCCTCGATTCTCAAGAGCAGGACCGTTGCCCCGGGCGTGAGCCTCCTCATAAACCCGGGCTCAAAGCAGGTCTACGAGATGCTCTCAAGGGAGGGCGTTATATCTGACATGATAGCCGCGGGCGCAAGAATGCTTGAGGCCGCATGCGGCCCGTGCATAGGCATGGGAGGGACGCCCGGCACGGGGCAGGTTTCCGTGAGGTCTTATAACAGGAACTTCAAGGGCCGTTCGGGCAACAAAGACACATTCGTTTATCTTGCAAACCCGCTTCTTTGCGCGCTCTTTGCCCTTAAGGGCGAAATTGTAGAGCCGCCGGCTTCCGGCATCACAGTGCCTGAGTTTGAGGAGCCGCGGGCTTATCATGTAAGCGACAACATGCTCATTGCGCCCGATGGCGGGGCGGATGTCTCCGTAATAAAGGGGCCGAATATAAAAGATGTGCCTGTAAAAGGCCCTCTGGGCGAGGAGATAGAGGCCGTGGTGCTCTTAAAATTAGGCGACAACATCACGACCGACGATATAATGCCTGCCGGCTCGAAGATTCTCCCCCTGAGGTCGAACATCCCGGCAATCTCGGAATTTGTCTTTTCCGGCATAGACCCTTCCTTCAGCCGTAGGGCCAAAGAGGCCGGGCGGTCAATCGTAATCGCCGGGGAAAACTACGGACAGGGCTCATCGAGGGAACATGCCGCAATGGCCCCCATGTCCCTCGGTCTTCAGGCAGTTATTGCGAAGTCCTTTGCGCGCATCCACAGGGCAAACCTCATAAACTTCGGAATCCTCCCATTAGTGTTCCAGAACCCGGAAGACTACAAGAGGGTGGATGCCAAAGACATACTTCGCATAAGCCTCAAGAAGGGACTGACAGGCGCAATCATGGTCGAAAACCTCACGAAGGGCTATTCGTTTTCTGCGGCCTCGAACCTCAACGAGCGCGAGGCAGAGCTAATCCGCGCAGGCGGCCTCCTGCCCTACACGAAAGGACATCAGTAATAGCCCTTTAAAATCGTATATGCGGCCGACGAAAGGATGAATGCCGC
>CAZPPU010000048.1:6119-8442 GCA_964588515.1 uncultured Nitrospirota bacterium | reverse complement strand
CCGCATAAAGGGCCAAAACCGGATTGAGTCGGTTCGGGGCTAAAGACAGCCTCCTGTTATAAAAGAGCAAAAGGAAAAGCGGGACAAGTGGAATGAAATACCGGCCCTGCAACCCATCGATTACATCCCCTCCGACGGGCGTCCATGCAAGATAGATAAAGAAACCCATGACTCCGGCACTTAGCAGGAAAACAAGGGATATTACGGATTTCTCCTTAAGCGAAAGCCCTATGTCTTTTCTGCCGTCGATCAATGCGGCCAAAATAAGGACGGTCCAATGAAGGAGTATCAATGCCTTCGGCAGGGAAATCTCGAAATGGCCTAATTGTCCGGCCATATGCCTTGCGATGGCAAGGCCGCTTAGATAGAAGGTTTTAACGAATATCGAAAGGAACCCGATGGGTTGCCCTGAGATAAAGCCGAGCTGTCCGGTCATCGAGACGCCCGGCCTTGGAGACGCAAACATATCCCGCACGAGAACCGACCAGACCGCCACCGAGGCTATGCTCATAATAAGAAGGAGCGCAAAAAACGCATAATATTTCCTTCGACCTCCGACCTTTTCGGCAGGCACGAGAAGGAAAAGACAGGGCAGGAGGAAATAGGACTTTGTAAGCGAAAGCGCCACGGTGAGCAAAAACATCGAAAGCATTGCCCTGCCTCCTACTCTGTCTTCCCCAAAGGCATACCTGAGGAAGACCGCTATGAGGAGCAAAGAAAGACCGTTTGTCAGGGCGTCGGCTGAAAGCGATGAGGCAAGGAATAACGAGGTCGGCGTCAGGGCAATAAGGACAAAGACCCGCTTAAAGACCGGCGTAACCCTTACGGCAAGGTATACGAGGAACGCCCACACGAGGAGGTTGAAGGCCCTTCCTATGTAAATGAGCAGAACCGGCGGGGCATTGAAAAGCCTCCCAAGCGCAATGCCCCCTGCCTGAGGGAGATGCCCTAATGGCGGGTATATCGAAGAGCCGGGGAAATACACACGCACCTTGTTTGAGCTTTCAAGCGGCATTCCGAAGAGCGAGAGGATGGTCTGTTTCTTATTCAATTTTTTTCCGGGCGTAAGGGGGTTGAGGTCCTGGTCCGGGCTTTCGCCCCTCGAAAGCAGGTCTCTTATCAGTGGCTCGTTTTCAGGGGTAAGGGGTATGTTATGGAAAAGGCTCAGGGCGGTGACTATAAGGCTCATGGGAAGGCGCCGGCCCGCCTGCCCGGAGGCGTCCTTTTCCGCGAGGATATGCCCCTCGGAAAGCTGATAGGCGCGGAAGAAATGGCTCCACTCGTCCGGGGCCTGTAGCGGCGGGGTAAGAGCTAAAAAAATCGCCCCGAATAGCAAGGCCAAAGGAATAAATATGCCTTCGGGCTTCAATATCTTGGCCCTTATCCTTTTATTTTCAGGCCCCAATTGCGGGCCTTTTCGAGTATCTCCTCTTCGTCTGCGGTAAGGAGCCTGCCCTTGTCCACCACGAGCTTGCCTGCGACCATAACGGACTCCACATCCGAGGCCCGCATGGAATAAACGATATGTGAGTATATGTTATAAACCGGCGTGAGATGGGGCTTTTTAAGGTCGAGGACTATGAGGTCTGCGGATTTCCCTTCTTCGAGACTGCCCGTAACATCACCAAGGCCGATGGCAAGGGCGGCCCATCTCGTTGCCATCCCCAGTACGGTCTTTGCAGGGAGTAGGGTCGCGTCTCCGGAGACGGCCTTGTAGACCTTGGCCGCGGTGGACATCTCCGAGAGAATATCGATGTCGTTGTTGCTTGCCGCACGGTCCGTGCCGAAGGAAACCTTTATGCCGGCCTTTAGCATCCGGGGCACCGGCGCTATGCCCGAGGCTAACTTGAGGTTGCTTTCGACACAATGGGAGACGCCGACCCCGTGCTTTGCAAAGACCTCTATTTCTTCTTCCGTGAGCCATGTGCAGTGTGCGGCAAGGACCCTGCCTTCGAGGACTCCGAGGGCGGCCATGTGCATCCCCGGGGTATTACCGTATCTGGCCCGGACCTCGGAGACCTCCTGCTTTGTCTCGGATAGATGGGTATGAAGGAGCGCATCGTGTTTTTTGGCGAGGGCCGAGGCCCTCTTCAGGGTTTCCGGGCCGCATGTGTATACGGCATGGGGTGCGATGCACGGGGTGATGAGGGCATCGCCCTTCCACTCGGTTATGAAATCCTCGGCCTTCCTCAGGTACTCATCCACTGAGCCTGCGGTCTTTGTGGGGAAATCCAAAACCCCACTGCCGAGCGCGGCCCTCATCCCGAGCCTCTTTGCAGTCTCGGCGGAGACATCCTCGAAGAAGTACATGTCGCTATATGCG
>CAZPPU010000048.1:0-6109 GCA_964588515.1 uncultured Nitrospirota bacterium | reverse complement strand
GCGGTTATGCCCGCGTTTGGCATCTCAGGGCAGGCAAGCTCCACGGCATCGCTTACGAACTCCGGGCCGAGCCATTTCTCTTCCGCAGGCCAGATATGCCCCTCGAGCCATTCCTTAAGCGGGAGGTCGTCGGCCATGCCCCTCATGAGGGCCATCGCCGCATGGGTATGGGTGTTTATAAGACCGGGCATGACGGCCTTGGGGCTACGAGCCCCTGCGATATTTCCATGACCGCCCAATACCCGCTTGGCACGGTATTTTTTGAGGAGCTCTTTGCGAGGGCCGACCGAAACTACCTTGCCGCCCGAGACGGCGACCGCACCGTCTTCGATAACCGGAGAGGCATCGTCCATCGGAAGGACATAGTCGCCCTCCGCTATGAAATCAACTTCGGTCAAGACTTAAGCGCCCGAAGGACTTCCTCCGGCCTTAACTTGAGGGCGGCCCTCGTCTTTCTGTCCTTGACCTCTACGAACCCTTCCTTGAGGCTCTTTTCTCCTATGACGACCTGCCTTGGGATGCCGAGCAGGTCTGCATCGTTGAACTTCACGCCCGGCCGCTCGTCCCTGTCGTCGAAAAGGGCGGAAACCCCGCCGGCGGAAAGCGCGCCATAGAGCGTTTCCGCGGTGGAGCGGCTCTTTGGGTCGCTCATGTTAAGCGGCAGGACCTCGGCATCAAAAGGCGCAATCGAGGCAGGCCAGATGATTCCCTTTTCATCGTTTGACTGTTCTACGGCCGCCGCGGCTATGCGCGCCGGGCCTATGCCGTAACTGCCCATGATGAGGGGCATTTCCGCGCCGTCCTTGTCGAGGAAGAACGCCTTGAAAGGCGCGGAATACTTTGTCCCCAACTTGAATATATTGCCCACCTCTATGGCCGTTTCGGTTTCGAGCACGGCCCCGCATCGCGGACAGCCGTCGCCCTTTTGGGCGATACGGATGTCATGCCACTCGGCCTCGAAGTGAACGCCCGGCCTTATGCCCTTTGCATGGAAGTCCTTCCTGTTTGCGCCGCTTACATAGACGCCCTCTTTAAGGGCGGCGTCGGCGATTATTCTGATTTTATGGCCCATCGGGCCTATGAATCCGGCCTCCACGCCCAATGTATCCATGACTTCTTCCTTAAGTGCGGCCCGAAAATGTCCTATCAGCTTTTGCATTTTTCTTTCATGGAGCAAGCCGTCCCCTCTTACGAGCGCAAGGACAGGGCCTTCGCCTGCCATCAAAAGCAGACTCTTGATGAAATACTCCCGCGGAAGTCCCATGAATGCGGAAACCTCTTCAACGGTCCTCTTATCGGGCGTATGGACTTCCTCGAAAGGCCGGTCTTCGGTCTTAATAGGCGGGGGGGCGGAGCGTGCAATCTCTACATTTGCGGCATACCCGCATCCCGGGCAAAGGACTATCTCGTCTTCTCCGGCAGGGCTTGGGGCCATGAATTCATGTGCGCCTGCGCCGCCCATCATTCCGGGGTCGGACTCCACCTGATGGAATTTCAGGCCGCACCGTTTGAAGATTCTGTGGTAGGCGGCCTCGTGGAGCCTGTAGCTCTTTTCGAGGCCGGACTCGTCGGCATCGAAGCTATAGCTGTCCTTCATAACGAATTCCCTTGTCCTTAAGACCCCGCTTTTGGGCCTTGCCTCGTCCCTGAGCTTAGTCTGTATCTGATACCATATCTGGGGCAGTTGCCTGTAACTGCGGAGTTCGCGTGAGGCAAGCCATGTCATCACTTCCTCGTGGGTCATACCGAGGCACATGTCCCTTCCGCCCCTGTCCTTGAGCCTGAACATCTCCTCTCTTATCTCATGCCACATGCCTGTCTGCTGCCATAGCTCCGCAGGGTGGAGGATGGGCATCGAAACCTCCTGAGCGCCTATGGCCTCCATCTCCTCTCTGAGGACGGCATTTATCCTTCCAAGGACCCTCCAGCCGAGGGGAAGGAAGAGGTAAAGCCCGGAGGCAAGCTGTCTTACATAGCCCGCCCTTAGAAGCAGTTTGTGGCTAACGGATTCCGCTTCCGAGGGCGCCTCCCTCAGCGTGGGTATGAACATGTTTGAAAAACGCACGGAAAACCTCCTGCAAATCGGTCGCTTATTTTACCACACTCTGCCTCAATATCGGAGGGGCTCGTAGCCCCTATTTGGCTTTTGCCGTGTATACGCCGTCCCAGTCCGGGAGGGCTTCTTTTATCTCGTCGCACCGGTCTGCGAACATGCGGGAGGGGCCGTCTTTGTATTCGTCTCTTAGCGCCCTGAAGAGCTCACCGGCCTCTTTGAAACGGCCTTCTCTGTAAAGACCAAGAGCGGAGGCAAACCTCTCCCGCAGAGCAGGGGCTATCTCTTCTAAAAGCTCGTATATGACGACCGGCTTGTCCTTGCCTTTTACTTTTATCAGGTCAAGCTCCCTTAGGCCGGAGAAGGCGTCTTGGGGGAGCGCAGATACGGTGGATTCGCTTACTATGGTGCGCGTCCCGTAGAGTTTGCAGAGGCCCTCAAGCCGGGACGCCAGGTTTACCGTGTCCCCTATGGCCGTAAAGTCGAACCTTATGTCCGTGCCCATATTCCCTACGATTGCATCCCCGGTGTTGATGCCTATGCCTATGTTTATCTCCGGGAACCCCTTTGCCCTGAAACCCTCGTTGAGTTCCTTGAGTTTCTTAGACATATCGAGGGCGGTAGAGCAGGCGAGGGCAGGGTGGTCTTTTATCAGGAGGGGGGCGTTGAATATCGCCATTATGGCGTCTCCTATGTACTTGTCGAGCGTCCCTTTATGGCCTAAAATCACATCCGTCATCGGCCCTAAGTACTGGTTAAGGAGAAGGACGATGTTTTCCGGTATGAGCCGCTAGGCGATTATCGTAAAACCCCTTATATCGGAGAAAAGAACTGTTATCTGCCGTTTTTCCCCGCCTAACTTGAGCTTATCCGGGTCTTTTATTATCTCGCCTACGAGCTCCGGGGAGACATAGCTTGAAAACGCCTTTTTGAGGAACCGGGACTGGCGCTCCTCGACGAAGTTCCTGTATGCCTCACTCCCTAAATAAGAAAGCGATATGGAAATAAACGGGAAAACCACCGAGGTATTTAGAAGGAACTTATTAAAGAGGAGGAAGTTAAGGCCGCCATAGAGGCCGAGCGTAACGGCGAAAAGGGCAAGCGCGGTCAGAGTCTTTCTAAAGAGGCTTAAGGCAGAGGTAAGGGCAAGCGGGAAAAGCGCAATAAAGAGTATCTCAAGCATGAGCACCCTTCCGTCCCTTATGAGGAACCTCTTTTCGATGACATTTGCGGCCACGGTCGCATGGATTTCCACGCCCGGAGAGACCGGGTCAAGCGGGGTCGGCCTCAAGTCCGCTATCCCTATCTCCGAGGGGCCGACGAATACGAGCGCGCCGTTGAGCGCCCCGGGCAGGAGCCTGCCTTTTATCACATCCACTGCGGAGACCGTCCTGAATGCGCCCCCTTTTCCGTAATAATTGAGCGTGAGCCTGCCGGATTCGTCAACCGGAATAGGGGTGTTTCCTATCAGGAGCCTTTCGGCGCCGTAAGGCGCGATGTCAAGCACAGGCTCTGCGCCCATGTAATGGCGGAGTGCGGCAAGCGGAAGCGAAGGGTAGACATCCCCGTCATAGAGCATGACCTGCACTGCCTGCCTTACAATCCCGTCTCCGTCCGGGACGATGTTGAAAAACCCGGCGCTCGATGCGGCAAACGATATTTCAGGTATGTTCGGTTCGACATAGGGATAGGACTCAAATGGAACGGCCTCGACCCCCTCGCTTATTCTCAGGACTTTCAGTTTGGAAGGCTCGATGAGCGCGGGTTCCGTCTCCTCTTTTTCGCGCCTGAAGAAGTATCCCGCAACCACATTGCCGCTTCTCCGGATGGCCTTCGCAAGGGCTTTGTCTTCTTGGGGTTGCGAGGGCTCGGAAAAAACTATATCGAGGGCAATGGTCTTTGCGCCGTAATGTTTAAGGCCCTCGATGAGTTCTGCCGTGACCCTCCTGTCCCACGGCCATCTGCCGAGCTCGTTTATGCTCTTTGAGTCTATTGCGGCAGTGACCACATTTCCGGGCGGCCGGATATCGCCCCTGAGCTTGAGCCTCACATCCCTCAGCTTGAGGTCTATTGCGGCGAGGAATTCCGTGCGCCCGGCATAAAGCGCAAGGGCTATTGCAGTCGAGAGTACGCCTATGCCCAAAAAGATGAGGGCTCTTGAGGGCCTCATTTATTCAGGAGTTCAAGGAATGTATTTACATTTCCTATGTGCTTTCCAGCCGGGTATTCCTTTTTGTACTGCTCAAGTCTCTCTATGGCCTGTCCCTTGAGCCCCATTTCATAGAGGGTCATGCCCGAAAGATAAAGTGCGGTCTCTCTCTGCGGGACATAGGGGTATTCTTCGAGCACAAGGAGGTATTCGCCGAGTGCGGCCTCCGGATTCCCCAGAAACCGCGCATAGACCGCGCCCCTTTCGAGCCGTGCATCGCTTCTGATTTCGGCCATGCTCGTGAGGTCAAGCGCAATCTGAAATACATATAGGGCCTCTTCGTACCGACCCGAATCCGCAAGGTAACGGCCGTAGTTTATATTCCATCTCGCTATGATATTGGGCAGTTGGCCGGATGCCTCCCAGTCCGCCGGCGGCATTGCGGAGGTTATCTCCTGAAAATTCTTCTTTGCGGATGCAAGCGGCGTGTCGGGCTCCACTTTTACCGGGTCCGTGGGCGTATACCCCCTCGTATTTTGGACCATCATATCCGTGCCGAGGGGCTTTGCGGCCGCCCCGTCCCCGGATACTTCGCCGGATACTTCGACAGTACCTTCGTTTCCGAAGAATACATTGGCCTGCCCCTGACTCATCATCAGAAACTCGGTGCCCTTTATGCCCGCAACGGCAGTCGGGCTCTTGACCTTATAGTCCACCTTCTCGCCTGCAAGCCTCGTTACGGCGGCCCTGAGCTTGCCCTGAGTGACGCTTATGACGCCGGTCTTTGAGCCCTTTCCGATTACGAGGTCCGTCAGTTCAAGCTCGGTGTCGTTTGCGAGGGTGAGTCTGCTTTTGTCCTCAAGCTCTACTACGGCCCAGCCGTCCTTGCCTGTCTTGAGCCAACTGCCCTTTCCAAGCTCAAGCCCCTTTGAGGCGGCCTTGTAAGGGACGCCGTCCTTTTCCCTCCAAGAGACACTGCCGCTCATGTCCGAGACCTTGCCGACCTTCTGAGCATAGGCAGGCAGTGCAAAAAACAGGAGCGCCAGAAACACCGCAATCACCGCATATCGCATCTTCATAAGTCCTCCTTTATGGTTGCCTCACTTCCCGAGCCTTTCGAGCATGATTAGACTCCTCCTCCCTTTTCCTTCCTGAGTTTTTCTTTCAGAAAAGCCAAGTCCATTTTGTCTTTATCTCTGATTGTATCCTTTAACCCGATTAACGCCTCCACATCCAAAACAGGAATCTCATTTCCAAGGATTTCAAATATAACTATATGCCCTTTCAAGTTTCTGTAGTCTGCGACCTTGCCGATTCTTGCCATCAGGTCTACCGTCGTTCCATCGGGAGAAACATATCGTATAACAGAATATTCATTAACATCACTACGCCTGATTTCATCAATGGATTTATCTTTAAAAACCTTATTCAGGGCAGTCTTTATTTTTGATATATTCTCTTCAGAACCGTCTACCAAAAAATCCATATCGTTTGTAAGGCGGGGGAATCCGTGAATTATTACCGCCCATCCGCCGATAAGAACGTATGAGACACCCCCGGAATTAAACGCCTTGCAGATTTCAAACAGGGTGTTGTCTATGCCCTTTTCATCAGCCAATTTTCCATATCCTTCTGTGCGTCTTTGAGTGATTTGTATTTATGAACGCCGCGAGGAAAATCTTTGATTATTGTTTTCTTAAATATCGTGCTGTTTAAAGATAAAACCGCCCTGAAATAATTGCTATCAGGCGCAAAATTCCAGAGGTTTTTCTCGGCTTCTTGAAATGTCTTATACTTTAAAACAGGCATTTATAAGCTCCAATTAGTTCCTGTATTATACCTATCTCACTCTTAAAATCCCGTCATAGACCGCAATGACCTTTCCATCGGATGTGACTGCCTTAATG
>CAZPPU010000047.1:1509-10802 GCA_964588515.1 uncultured Nitrospirota bacterium | reverse complement strand
GTTCGGAATCGAAAGAAAGATTCTGGACAAGCCAGAAGGACACATGAAGAATCTCTATGGGCATTTGGCTACGGATTAGGGAATTTGAAGCTTGCCACCGCACAGCCCCTGATATATACTTAATAGGGCGAATTTCATTTTGAGATTTAAAAGGGGGTGAGGGGGATGCCGCTTTTCGGGGAGCTTTTCTTAAGCGAGGTTCTCAAGAAGCCCGTCTTCGACCCGAAGGGCGAAGAGCTCGGCAGGGTCAAGGATGTCTCAATCGTGAGGGGCGAGCCCCTGCCGAAGGTGGACTTCATCATAATCGGGAAAAAGGGGACATTTTACAAGGTCCCGTGGGCGGAGCTCAGCCTGTTCAACAAGAGGATAATCTCCACTAAACTTCAAAGCGGCTCTCTTGAGCCCTACGAATATAACGAGGAGGACCTGCTCGCCGTGAGGGACCTCCTCGACAAGCAGATAGTGGACGCAAACGGCGTGAAGGTGGTGAGGGTAAACGACATAAAGTTGGAGGGCTATGAATCCGATGCGGTGCTCATTGCCGTGGATGTCGGGATGAGAGGGATTCTAAGAAGGCTCGGCGTCGAAAAGGGCGGCGAGGACTTCTACAGGCTCTTCAGGGCCACGCTCCCTTACAACCTCATAAGCTGGAACTACATACAGCCGCTTCAGCCGAAGCTCTCGGCCATAGGCCTTACGGTGCCGAGGCAGATGATGTCGGAGCTTCACCCGGCCGACCTTGCCGACCTCATAAGCCGGGTCTCGCACGACGAGGGCACAAAGTTCATAGAAAACCTCGATTCGGAGACCGCGGCGGAGACCCTTTCGGAGCTCGAGACTGAGGCCCAGAGCGCAATGATTAAGGAGATGGAGACCGGCAAGGCCGCCGAAATCTTAGAAGAGATGCCGCCGGATGAGGCCGCAGACATCATACACGACCTGCCCCCGGAGAAGGCAAAGACCATACTCGAACAACTCGAGGAAGATACGGCAAGCGACATCCAGGAGCTTTTGGGGCACGAGGGAGACACCGCAGGCGGCATCATGACGACCGAGTTCATAGCCTGCCCGGAGGGCCTTGCCATAAGCGAGGTCGTCCGGAAATTCAAGGCCGATGCGCCGGAGATGGAGACCGTTTATTACATATACGGAACGGACGCCGAAGGGAAGCTCACGGGCGTCATCTCGCTCAGGGAGCTTCTTTTGAGCGCCCCGGAGCTTCTCCTTTCCGAGGTGATGGAGACGAAGCTCAAAGTGGTCGCCCCGGAAACGGACGAGATGGAGGTGGCCATGCTCATATCGAAGTACAACCTCGTTGCACTGCCCGTCGTGGATGCGGAGGGATATCTCCTTGGCGTGGTTACGATAGACGACATCGTAGACAGAATTCTTCCGCCGGAGGCCAAGCGCAGGAGGAGGACGGTATGAGCCGCTTAAAGATGTCCCTGCTTTTCATCTCCCTCATGGGGCCGGGCATAATAACCGCAAACATAGACAACGACGCCTCCGGCATAACGACCTATTCGGTGGTGGGGGCGAGGTTCGGCTACTCTATGCTCTGGCTCCTCATACCGACCACGCTTTCCCTTATCGTAATACAGGAGATGGTTGCACGGATGGGCGCGGTGACGGGCAAGGGACTAAGCGACCTCATAAGGGAAAACTACGGGGTGAAGGCGACCTTCTACATGATGTTGGGTCTTTTCTTTGCAAACTTGGGCACCACGGTCGCCAACTTTGCCGGATGGGCCGCAAGCTGGGAACTCTTAGGCGTAAGCAAATACGCCATCGTGCCCGCAGGGGCGCTCTTCATCTGGATGTTGGTTACGAAAGGCAGTTACAGGCAGGTCGAAAGGGTGCTCTTGTTTGCATGCCTGATTTACCTCGGGTATGTGCTGTCCGGGTTCATGGCCGGCCCCGACTGGTCCGAGGTCCTTAAACGCACGGTCATACCCACGGTCAGGTTCGACACCGGCTTCATAATCCTTAGCATTGCGGTGATAGGCACGACTATCACCCCGTGGATGCAGTTTTATCTTCAGTCCTCCATTGCGGAAAAGGGCATAGGCAGGGAGCAGTACGGGGCGTCGAGGCTCGATGTCATATCCGGATGCCTCATAACGGATATAGTGTCGTTTTTCATCATAGTGGCCTGCGCGGCCACGCTCTTCCCAAACGGGATAAGGATAAACGATGCAAGCGAGGCGGCCATGGCCCTCGGCCCTTTTGCCGGAAGGTACGCAACCCTGATATTCGGCCTGAGCCTTGCCAACGCCTCGCTCTTAGGCGCGATAATCGTCCCTCTTGCGACGGCGTACTACATCTCCGAGGGCATGGGCTGGGAAAGGGGCGTGGATAAGACATTCGGCGAGGCCCCGCAGTTCATGTGGATATATACCGTGATGATTATCCTATCCTCGCTCGTGGTATTGATACCGGGCGCTCCGCTTGTCGGCCTCATGGTCGCCTCTTCCGTCATAAACGGCATACTCCTGCCCTTCGTCCTTGTTTTTGCCGTATCTCTCGTGAACAAAAAGAAGCTCATGGGCGAATTCGTAAACCCGCGGGGCTATAACTACATCGCATGGGCTACGATTGTAATAATGATTTTGCTTACCACGGGCGTGGTCGTCTCGACCGTGCTCGGGGACGCCTCCTTTTAGGCGATGGCCGCAAAGGTCGTTAAAAAGATAATCCCTGCGCTCGTGGCCGTCGTCCTGACAGTCCTTGCGGTGAACTTCCTTCTCAGGGAGGCCGCAAAGAAAAAGACTGCGGAGTTTTCCGGCACGGTCGAGGCCACGGAGGTCAACATCGGCCCGAAGGTCCCGGGCAGGGTTGTTTATCTCCCCTTCAAAGAGGGCGATACGGTTAAAAAAGGCGAAGTCCTCCTCAGGCTCGACGACAGGGAGGCCAAGGCCGGGCTTGAGCGCGCGGCGGCCTCGACCCCCAGAGCAGAAGGACCATATGGGCGTTCCTCGAGGAGTTCAACAGGGCGGAAGACCTCACCATATTCCTTACGACCCACTATATGAAAGAGGCCGAAACGCTCTCAAGGCGCGTGGGCATCATGGACTACGGAAGGCTCATTGCGCTTGACACTTCCTCGGCCCTCAAGTCCCGCCCGCTCAGTCCCCTTTATACTTCAACCCCAGACTTGAAGATGCCATGCCGAGTTTCCTGTCGAGCGTCCAGAGCGGAACACCGGTCAGCCTTGCCGAAGCAAGCAAATGAATGTCGAGGTATCCTAAGCCCTTTCCCATAAGGGAATGACCCTCTATGAAGCGCATCACTTCTTTGTGCTCGGCACAGGCCGCAGTCGGGAGCGCCTGAAAGAGAGAAAGTATCCCGGACCTGTTTTTGAGATTTCCGCAGGCGAGCTCGCCTACGATGAAGGGATGGCAAACCACATGGCCGTCATCCAATAGCGCTTCGAGTCCGATGTTTCCTCCCCGCAAATGAGCTACCCATACCGATGTGTCGACAAGGACCATCTACGCCGTCCTCCTGCGCGGTATCGGCTTCAGTTGTTTTTCGGTCCCTCCCAATCTGCCGAGACGCCTTGCGCTTTCTCTCGCTATAAGCGCCTCGAGGCCGAGCCTCACGAGGGAAGTCTTCTCCTTGACACCGGTCAGCCTTGCCGCCCGGTCAAGCAGTTCGTCTTCTACATTAAGCGTGGTCCGCATGAGGAGTCCTCCTAAGATGCATTTTTATATGTATTAGTATGCATTAATCATATGGCATTGTCAAGGGATTCAGCTCCCGCCCACACTCTTAACCCCACCTTCACCTCCCCTTAAGGGGAAGCAGGGGGGTATGGACAAGCCGGAATGACAAGGGGGTTTGTAACCGTTTACCGGGAGAGGCTTACATTAAGTACGGTGGAGTAAGGGAGCCAGCCCTCCTTTACGATGTTTACGAGGCCGATTTGTAGTCCGCTCATCTTTTGGCAGTAGTTTACGAGCCCTATCTGAACTCCCCTCACCCTTTCGGCGACATTGACCATGCCGACCTGAAGGCCGTTTAAGTCGCCGTCGGCGTAATTGCCCAAGAGCGAGGCCTGTATGCCCCAGAGGCCTTCCCCGCCCATGTAATTGAATCCGCCTGCGGCCTGAATGCCCGTAAAGGAGCCCTTGGCCGCATTTACGAGCAGTCCCATCTGAATGCCCGTCGTATCCCCGCTTTCGTTGAGCGTCCCTATGTCAAGCCCGTAGACATTCCGGTTTTTTCCGTAAAGGGCATTGACCCTCAGCCCGTAGACATCCCGGTCTTTGCCGAAGAGCTGATAAGGCTCCCAGATGGAGACCTGTAGGGCAGTCCATTTCTCTGCCTGCTCCTCCGCCTTCGCATGGAAGGGGCAAAGCGCAATGAACAAGACGACCATAAGCGGAATTTTCATCATAGAGATAATAGCTTAGCGCGACCCTTGTGGTCAAGAATCGTGGGCGCAAGGATTCCTATTGACAACCTGCCGGATGCTGATATGATTGTCTAAGGGGGCTTCATGGAGGGGTTGAAGGTTTTAGTCATAGACGATGAAGAGAGCATTGTAAAATCCTTTGTCCATTACTTCTTAAAGAAGGGCTATGATATCCGCGGCCTGACCTCGGGCGAGGAGGCCCTCATAGCCCTCGCAGAGCAAAACTACGATGTCGTGATAACGGACCTCCATATGAGCCATGTAACCGGCTTTGAGATTATAGATGTCGTGAGGCTGAGACAGCCGAAGGCCCTGCTCATGGCGATGTCCGGCAAATACGCAAAAAACGATGTGGCGGACCTCAAGGTGGATTGCTTTTTCGAGAAGCCGTTTTTCTTCAAAGACATAGAGGCCGCCATAAAAGAAAGGCTTGTGCAGTCCGGCGCCGCTTAAGGCGCTCTTAACCCCCATTAGGAAATCCCCCCTCACCCCCCTTTGGCAAAGGGGGGATTGGGGGGGATTTTTAGACTCTTAACTGACTCAGGGCCTTTTTCATGTCCGGGGGGAGGGGGCTTTTAAATTCCATGTATTTTCCCGTAACCGGATGGACGAGGCCCAAGACCGAGGCATGGAGCATCTGTCTTAGGAACCGCACCCCGCCGAGTCTCGTCTTTTGGCCGTATGTCCTGTCGCCCAATACCGGATGCCCGGCGGCTGAAAGATGCACCCTTATCTGATGGGTCCTTCCCGTGGCGGGCGCAACCTCAAGGAGGGCCGCATCCCCGAGCCTTTCGAGGACATTCCATTTCGTTTCGGCCTCCCTGAGCCTTCTGCCTTTTGTGGACATCTTTTTCCTGTCCGCCCTCGACCGTCCTATCCCGAGGCGGACCGTCCCTGTTTTAGGGGGACTGCCGTAAACGAGCGCAGTGTAAATTTTTTTTACGGATCTTTTTCTGAATTACTCTACAAGATTCTTGTATGCGGTTTCGTTAAGGGCTATGACCATTGCGCCCGATGTGTCTTTGTCGAGCCTGTGGACGACGCCCGGCCTCAACGGGCCTCCCGGGGCGTCGGGCGGCTTTCCGAGACGGACTAAGACCGCATTCATCAGCGTCCCGCCGGCATGTCCGGGGGCAGGATAAACGACCATGTCCGGCGGCTTATCCACAACCGCTATCGAGCCGTCCCGGTAAAGTATGGCAATAGGGATATCTTCCGGAAGGAGGGCCTCCGGCCCTTTCTCGGGCAGGGTTATGGTTATCAGCGAGCCTGCCTTGACCCTGTCTTTGGCCTTAACGGGCCTGCCTTCTATAAGGACAAGGCCTTGCGCGATGAGCTTCTGGACTTGAGAGCGGCTGATGCCTGTTTTATCCGCAATCAGCCTGTCTAAGCGGTCCGAGGAGTCTTCGGAGACCCGGACCTCCATCCCCTACATGTCCCTGTGCACGAGGTTGACGCTCAGGTCTTCACCGGCGATGAGACCGGCTAATTTCTCCACGATTGCGGGGCTTCTGTGCCTGCCTCCGGTACAGCCGATTCCTATCGTAAGGTATGCCCTGCCTTCTTTTAAGAAAAGCGGGATGAGGTAATCGAGGAGCCCGGCAATCTTGCCGATGAAATTCTCCGTTTCCGGGTTGCCCAAGACGAACTCCCTGACGGCCGGGTCGGTGCCCTTAAGCTCCTTAAGCTCCGGCACGAAATGCGGGTTGGGCAGGAACCTTACATCGAAGAGCAGGTCTACGCCCGGGGGGATGCCGAACTTATACCCGAATGAAATCAAGGTCAGGGACATCCGGGCCCCCTCTCCCTCCCGTCTCCGGTAGATGGAGGTTACGATGTGCCTGAGCTCGTGGGGGGTGTATGCGGATGTGTTTATTATGCGGTCTGCGGAATCCCTGAGGGGCTTAAGCAGCCCGGTTTCCGCCTTGACGGCCTCTGCCAACCCCCGGCCTTCGGTGTCGAGCGGGTGGGGCCGTCTTGTCTCCTTGAACCTCCTTAGGAGGACATCGGTATCGGCCTCAAGGAACAGGACCTCTATGTTATACCTGTCCCTGAGGGGCCTCAGCGCGGGGTCTACCGCATGCAGGAACGCCCTTTCCCTTACATCTATGCCGATTGCGATATGCTCGATGCCTGCGGCCTCCGTCTCCACGGATGCAAAGGACTCTATGAGCCGGGGCGGGAGGTTGTCCACGCAGAAGTAGCCTATGTCTTCGAGGGCCCTTAGCGCAACGGTCTTGCCGGAGCCCGAAAGTCCGGTTACGATGACGATTGTGGGCTTCAAGTGATTTTAGGCTCTATCAGGCCGAAGTCGCCGTCGTTTCTCCTGTAGATGACATTTATCAGGCCGCTCCGGTCGTTAGTGAAAACAAAGAAGCCCTTGTCGAGGAGGTCCATCTGCATGGCCGCCTCATCCGGGCTCATCGGCTTCATCTCGAAGCGTTTTATCTTTATGATCTTCGGGGCCCCGGCCTCGGTCTCGACTGCCTCTTCCGCCCCGGCCTTCTCCTTGTGCCTGCGGGAGGTCATCTTTTCCTTGAACCTCTTTACCTGTCTTTCGAGCTTCTCCGAAACCGCGTCTATGGCCGAGTATATCTCGCCCGTAACCGCCTCGGCCTGTATGAGCACGCCGTTTGCCTTCAAGAGGACCTCGGCCTTGTGCCGGTATTTCTGAACGCTCAGCGTTACCACCGCCTCGCTTATCTGGGAGAGATACCTGTCGAACTTCTTCGCCTTTTCCTCCGCATAGTCCCTGAGGGCCGGCGTTATCTCCAGATGCCTTCCGTTGATTACGATATTCATGTCGCCTCCGGTTTAATCGGTTTTTTTCTTTGCATCTGCGGGGCTATCTTAAGCTCGTCCCTGTACTTGGCTATCGTCCTCCTTGCGATACTGATGTCCTGTCCTTTCAGGATTTCCGCTACCTTCTGGTCGCTGAGGGGTTTCCTGCCGTCCTCCTCGGAGATTATTTTCTTTATCTGCTCCTTTACGGCCGTTGAAGAGACCTTGCCTTCGCCGGAGTCCACCCCGCTTGAGAAGAAGTACCTGAAGCAGAAGAGGCCGTGGTTACAGGCCATGTATTTGTTTGCGGTCGCCCTGCTTATGGTGCTTTCGTGCATCTGGAGGTCTCCGGCCACATCCTTGAGGTTCATCGGCTTTAGGCTGGGCGCGCCCTTTTCGAAGAACCCGCTCTGGAAATTCAGTATGCTCTCGGTAACCCGGTAGATGGTCTTGTTCCTGTGGTCGAGGCTCTTAAGGAGCCAGACCGCACTGCGGAGCTTCTCTTCGAGGTATCTGCGCTCTTCTTTGGGCAGGGAGTTCTTCTGCATGAGGAGGCTCCTGTAGAAGGAGTTTATCCTCAGTCTCGGCATGCTTTCGTCGTTTAAGATTATCTCGTAGCTCTTGCCGGTCTTTATGACATAGACATCCGGGACGATATAGACCGGCGCTTCGCTTGAGAAGTTCCTGCCGGGTTTGGGTTCGAGGGACTCGATGCACTTGACCGCTTTCATCACATCATCGAGGGAGAGGTTATAGGCGGCGGCGATTTGCTTATAGTGTTTCTTTTCGAGGTCTCCGAGGTTATTCATGACGATGTGCACGCAGGGGCTTTCTTCGCCATGGCCGAGGCCCCTGAGCTGTATGAGAAGACATTCCTTGAGGTCCTTTGCGCCCACCCCGGGCGGGTCGAAGCCCTGTATGAGGCGGACGGCCTCCGCGGCAAGCTCTGCGGTGGATGATGAGGCCTCTGCTATTTCCCCGGGTGTGGCCCTGAGATAGCCGTTTTCGTCTATGTTGCCTATTACGACTTCTCCTGCGGCCTTGAGCGGGCCGGATGCGCTCGATAATCTCAACTGCCAGAGGAGATGCTCCTGAAGGCTCATCCCCTGCCCTGCGCTCATTTCGAATTCGGGCAGTGCGGCCCGGCCCGGGGTGAAGTAGCCGAGGTCCCTTCCGTCCGAACCCCTCTCCTCGAAGTAATCGTCTACCGAGAACTTCATGAGCTGGTCGATGGCGGCTTCCGTGTCGTCCGGCGGTTCGGCCTCGTGCTCCGGGGGCTCGGCATTGGCCGCCTCTTCCGGAGAGATTTCTTCCGTCGCCTCTTCCTCGAGAAGGGGGTTTTCCATGAGCTCGTTTGAGAGGGTCTGGGAGAGTTCAAGCTGGGGCATCTGAAGTAACTTTATCGCCTGCTGAAGCTGAGGCGTCAGTATGAGTTTCTGAAGAAGTCTTAGTTCGAGCCTGTTTTCTATTGCCATATCAGCGCCATATCAGAGCCTGAACTCCTCGCCCAGGTAAAGGTCCCTGACCTTCGGGTTGGCTACGAGTCTTTCCGGCGGCCCCTCGTCGAGGAGTCTTCCGCCGGTCATGATATATGCCCTGTCGGTTATGGAAAGCATGTCCCTGACATTGTGGTCCGTTATGAGAATGCCGAGACCCTTGTCCTTAAGATATTTTAACATCTTTTTAAGCTCCAAAATAGCTATCGGGTCTATCCCGGCAAAGGGCTCGTCAAAAAGTATGAACCGGGGCTCGAGGGCCACTGCCCTTGCTATTTCCGTCCTGCGCCTTTCGCCACCGGAGAGCTTATTGCCTTCCCTTTCGGCAACCTCCTTGAGATTGAATTCGCTAAGGAGGTATTCGGTGCGCGTCTCTATTTCGTCTCCGGAGAGGCCGGTTATTTCGAGGACCGCCCTTAAGTTGTCCCTCACGCTCAGTTTTCTGAATATGGAGGACTCCTGCGGGAGGTAGCTTATGCCTTTTTGCGCCCTCTTGTACATCGGCAGGGCGCCGATGTCCTCGCCGTCCAATACGATACTGCCGCTCTCCGGCCTGAGGAGGCCGACTATCATATAGAAGGTCGTCGTCTTGCCTGCGC
>CAZPPU010000047.1:0-1499 GCA_964588515.1 uncultured Nitrospirota bacterium | reverse complement strand
GTTTGGGCCTAAAAGGCCCACTATCTCGCCCGGACTTACGGACAGGGAGACATCCGAGACCACCGGCCTGCCCGAATAACTCTTCGAGAGGTTATTTGCCCTGAGGGTATGCACCGGTTTTCAAAAGCACCTTGCTTTCTTCGATTATGTATCGGTTTTCCCCGACCATGTATATGAGCCTCTTGCCTGTGAGCACATTTTCGCCTTCCACGACCTTGGGCTCGCCGGTAAAGACGACCTTCTCTTCGGCCGCAATGTATGAGGCCCTTTCCGAGGTTACGACCCTTTCGCCCTTAAGGAGCCTCACATCGCCCTCGGCCTCGATGGTCTTTATCTTGCCGTCCCCTGCATAAAAGACGAGCATCCTGTCGGCCATCAGGGTCATGCCGTCCTGCTTTGCGACCACCGAGCCCTCAAATACCGCCTTACCGTCCTCTGCCGTGAGCGTTGAGGAGGTGATGACTATAGGCCCTTTCCGGACGGGCGGTTCTTCCGGATAGGCCACTGCCGGAATGGCCGTCAAAACGCCGATGAGCAATAATTTAAAAAAATTCGGCAGTAACATTTTTCATTACCACTGTTTTTTCGGTGGCCCGGAGTTTCTCGCCCTCTATGCGCAAGCCCCCAGTCTCGAAGACCACCCTGCCTTCGGCTAAAAGCTCCCTTCCGTCTTTGACCCTCATCTCCTGCGTGCTGAGTGTAGAGTCCTCGATTTTGGCTATCACATCCCTTTTTAATACGAGGTCTTTGCTTTCGAGGTTATAAAGGCCGGAAGATGCGTTGACCTCCGCCTGTCTATCGGGCAGGACTGCGGTTACGGCCTTAAGATGCGCAAGCTTGCCGTTTTCAGGCAGGACCGCCTCCTCCGAGGTGAACGACCAAAGGAGCCTGCCGTCTTCCCGGTTCATGATCCTCAGGCCCTTTATAGAGAGGCTCGCCTCTGCGCCCGCCTCTTTTTCCTGTCCTTCCTTCATGGTCGCAATGCCTGCAATCGAAACGAGGGCCAAAACGGCCAAAAGCGCAACGACCTTCTTCATTTCTTTTAATTTAGCATAGCCGGCCAGCTTAGTAAAGCAAAAAATATGCCCGGTTTTGGGACAGACCCATCGAGAGCACCGTGATATAATAGACAATGGGTATTGACCGGCTTAGGCTTTTAAACAGGCCCCCCTTTCATCTCGCCCTCATCGCCCTGCTTGGCCTCCTTGCCTATTCAAATACCTTCGATGTGCCGTTTCATTTCGATGATGTGCATAACATAGTAGAAAACCCTCTTATAAAGGACCTCCGGTATTTCGCTGACCCTTCTGAGGCAAAAGAAGATAAGCTCTATAACGCCTTTAAAAGCAGATATATCGGCTATCTCACATTCGCGCTTAATTATAAAATTCACGGCCTCGATGTAACGGGATATCATATATTCAATCTTACGGTGCATATTCTGAAGACATTGTCCCTTCCTTTCGTTGAAGTAGGAAGGACTCCAGTTGCATTATCTT